>JAEZHJ010000082.1 GCA_023436925.1 Actinomycetes bacterium | reverse complement strand
TTGGCCGCGATGCCGTACAGCAGGTAGAGCTCGCTGATCGGCGTCCCGCCCAGGCCGTTGACCATCAGGGCCACCCGGTCGCCGCTGGAGAACGGCAGGTCGGGAACGATGGCGCCGAGCAGTTCGTAGACGATCTCGTTGGCGCTGACCAGCTTGGCGCGGCGGCGGCCGGGCTCGCCGTGGATGCCGACGCCGACCTCCATCTCGTCCTCGCCCAGCTCGAACAGCGGGCTCCCCTTGGCCGGCGGGGTGCACGCGGTCAGCGCGATCCCCATGGTGCGGGTGACCGAGTTGATCTTCTCCCCGACCCGGTACACCTCGTCCAGGTCGGCGCCCTGCTCGGCCTTGGCGCCGACGCCCTTGATCACGAAGAAGTTGCCGGCCACGCCGCGGCGACCGACCGTCCAGGTGGAGTCCTGCACCGCAACGTCGTCGTTGATGAACAGGGTCTTCACCTTGATGCCGTCGGCGTCGGCCAGCTCGGAGGCCATGTCGAAGGCCATCCGGTCACCGGTGTAGTTGTTGACCAGCAGCAGCACGCCCTTGTCGGAGGCCACCCGCTTGGCGGTCTCGTAGACGTAGTCGGCCGGCGGGGCGGCGAACACGTCGCCCGGGCAGGCGGCGTCGAGCATGCCGGGGCCGACCACCATGACGTGGGCCGGCTCGTGTCCGGAGCCGGAGCCCTGCACGATGCTGACCTTGTCGTTGTTGGGAGCGTCGGAACGCATGATCAGGTTGTATTCCGGCACGTAGGTGATGGTGTCGGGGTTGGCCAGCGCGATGCCCTCGAGCATCTCGGGCACGAACTGCTTCGGATCGTTGACGAACTTCTTCATGACTCCCCTTCGAGTGTGTGGATGGGTACCGGATCAGGGGGCGTCCGCGCCGGGCTGGCGGCCCGGCGGTTCGGCCCCAGAGGGACAGGTCAGGAGGGCCAGTCGGCCGACAGGGCCTCGAGCAGGACGGCGATCGCGGTGGCGCCGGCGTCCACCGAGCCGATCGAGCGTTCCCCGGTGTAGGAGGCGCGTCCGCGCATCGCCTGCATGCCGGCGGTGGCATCGGCCGCCTCGCGAGCGGCGGCCGCCATCGCCAGCACGATCTCATGCGACGGGCTGCCCTTGTCCGCCTCGATCTCGAGGGCGTCGATCGCCGGGACGAGGGAGTCGAGCAGCGTCTTGTCGCCCAGGTCGGCCTGGCCGCGGGCCTTGATGCCCTCGACCGAGGCGCGCAGCGCGCGGACCAGGTCCTCGGCCTCGAAGGTCGCACTGCCCTTCAGCTGGCTGCCGGCCCGCAGGAAGGCGGTGCCCCAGATCGGGCCGGACGTGCCGCCGATCCGCCCCGAGATCGTGGTGGCGACCTTGGTGAGGAAGACGCCCGGATCGGTGCGGTCGAAGCTGTCCCACTGTTCGAGGACGATCTCGAAGCCGCGCGCCAGCGAGTAGCCGAAGTCGCCGTCGCCGACCACGGCGTCGAGTTCCCCGAAGTACGTCTCGTTGTCCACGATCGTCTCGGCGAGCTTGCGGACGACGAACTCGACGTCGGCGAGGGTTGCGGTCATTGCTGTTCCTCCTGGCGGTGGGCGGTGGTGATGAGGGCGCGCAGGTCGTCGAGGGTGACCATGCCGGAGGGCACGACCCCGGCCGGCGCGGCGTGGACGGTGGGCGGCGCTGCGGGGTCACCGAGATCGCTCAGCACGAGCGCCGCGCCGCTGAAGTCGTCGTCGCCGGTGAATGAGCTGACCGTGACGACGGTGGTCAGTCCGGCGGCAACCGCCGCTGCGACGCCGATGCCGGAGTCTTCGACCACCACGCAGTCGGCCGGGTCGAGGTGCAGGTCGTCCAGTACCTTCAGGTAGATGTCGGGGGCGGGCTTCTTGGCGGCCACGATGTCACCGGCGAAGACCGCGCAGCGGGCGGCGTTGCGCTCGCCGGCGACGTGGCGCAGCACCGCCCGCACGCTGGGCTCGGCGGAGGTGGAGGCGACCGCCACCGTCCAGCCCGAGCGCAGCGCCTCGTCGATGATCCGGTGGATGCCGGGCCGCGCGGGTAGCAGGCCGTCGTCGACCCGCTGGGTGAACAGCGCGGTCTTGCGCAGATGGAGCTGCTTGATCCAGTCGGCGCGCTCCTGGTCGGAGGTGACCCCGACCGCCGCGTCCAGTTCGGGGGTGAACACCGACGCGATGCGTTCCTTGCCGCCGCCGATCCTCAGCTTCTCCGCGTAGTCGTCCTCGCTCCACCTGACCGGCAGCCCCGCCTCGGTGAAGGCGGCGTTGAAGGCCGGCAGGTGCCCGTCGCGTTCGGTGTCGGCCAGGACACCGTCGCAGTCGAAGATCAGGGCCGGCATCTCAGGCCTTCCCGGCGCTGCCGAACACCGTCGCGTAGCTGACCGTCAGCTGCCTGACCGCCTGGCCGACCGGCGCGAACAGCGAGGGCGGGTCCCACTTGTCGGCGGCCTCGGCGGTCTTGAGGTAGGCCAGCGCCGACTGCATGAAGGTCTCCTTCAGCGCCGTGGAGATGTTCACCTTGGCGCAGCCGCGGGAGATCAGGTCGCGGAACTGCTCGTCGCTCAGCCCGCTGCCGCCGTGCAGGGCCATCGGGATGGGGTGCTGGGCGACCAGGTCGGAGACCCGCTGGAAGTCGAGGATGGGGGCCCGCTTGTAGCGGCCGTGGGCGTTGCCGATGGCAGGGGCGAAGACGTCCACCCCGGTGGCACGCAGGTAGGCCAGGGTGACCTCCTCGGTCTGCTGGCGGGACTCCTCGTCCGACCCGATGCCGTCCTCCTGCCCGGTGATCGACTCGATCTCGCCCTCGACGTGCGCGCCGTAGCGGCGGGCCTCGGCGACCACCTCGATGGTCTGGCGCTGGTTCTCGGCCACCGGCAACTGGCTGGCGTCGAACAGCACCGAGTTCCAGCCCTCGGCGAGGCAGTCGCTGATCACCTGCCGGTCGGGACAGTGGTCGAGGTGCAGGCAGGCCGGCACCTCGATACCGCGGGTCATCTCC
>JAEZHJ010000059.1 GCA_023436925.1 Actinomycetes bacterium | reverse complement strand
CTCATCGGCAGTTCAGGACGTTCGGGGACTCCGCTGAGCGCCCGCCGGACGCGGCGGACGGGGATGCTGGACGCAGTCCCGGCGGGCGTCAGGATGCAAGGTCGGTGTCACGGCAATGGATGCTTGCAGACCATCGCGGCTGGCGTGGCGCCCGCGAGGGGTTGACACCGCGCAGCCTGCGGGGCACGATGGAGATATCGAACAACTGTTCGATATCGAGTCAGGGGAAGGCTCGCCTGGCCCGGCACGGACGGACCTCGACCCCCGTCCGGTGCCGGGCCACCTGTCTGTGATGAGCCTGGAGGGTGTCGGATGCAGGAACTGGAACGGGCCAGGGAAGCGCTGCTGTCGGCCGAGTTGGCCGACGACCCCGCCGAGCGCTATCTCGCCGCCCAGTTGGCGGCGCTGCGGGTCGCGGCCGCCGTCCTGGCTGCCCGCGGTCGCCCCGGAGGCCACGGTCCCCGAAATGCCTGGCAGTTGGTCGCCGAGGTCGCTCCCGAACTGGCCGAGTGGGCCGGGTTCTTCGCCACCACCCAGCTTCGCCAGCAGGCGGTCGCCGCCGGGGCGACCGCACTGGTGAGCGAGCGCGAGGCGGACGACCTGCTGCGCGACGCCGGCCTGTTCCACGGCGAGGTCACCCGGGCGCTCGGGCGGTGGGCGGGGATGCGCCGGACGGGCTGACCCGCCCGGCGCATCCCGTCACGACCAGAGGGCCGCGCCGTACTTCAGGACGACCGCTGCGACCAGGAACAGCAGCCACAAGGTGATGACCACCAGGTCGATGCCCATTCGCAGGCCCGACCGCAACGCGTCGTTGACCCGCGTCGGCAGGTAGAGGTTCGCGTCACGGATGTTGATGTGGGTCAGTGACGTGAACACCAGCGTGGTCGACAAGGTGACCAGCAGGCACCACGGGCAGAGCGCGTTGATGTGGAACATCGACTGGTAGAACAGCCAGTACGCGAAGCCGAGGCCGATCGTGTAGACCACCTGCGCGGCAGTCATGAACCAGCGCGGGAACCTGACCCCGCCCAGCCCGGCCACGGCGATCGTGATGACCACCGGCTCGGCGATCAGCCCGAGGAAGGCGTTGGGGAAGCCGAGCAGATTCGCCTGCCAGGTCGCTCCCACCTTGCCGCAGCTGATCACCTCGTTGATGTTGCAGCCCAGCGCCGCGTCGGGATTGCGGGCCAACTCGATCGCGTCCACCGACAGCACGAAGGACGCGATCAGGCTCAGCACCGACGAGAACAGCATGTAGCTGAAGATCCAGGTGTCCGACTGCCGGAACCGGTGCACCCGTTCGACCAGGTCGGTCACTTCTTGGCTGCTGCCTCGACGGCGGCCTTCAGCGGACCCGCCTGGTACATCTCGGAGCCCTTGCCCTCGCCGGGCCAGACCTCACCGTTGATCTTGACGGTCGGGGTGCCGGTGATGCCGGAGTCGAAGGCGGCGGTGGTGGACCGGTTGACGAAGTCCTGGTTGGCCATCCGCGCGAAGGTGGCGATGACGTCGTTGGAGACGCCGGCCTGCCGCGCCAGATCAGCGATCTCGGCATCCGACAGCCCCGCGGTGTTCTCGGCCGGCTGGGCGTTGAACAGCGCCGCGTTGAAGGCCATGATCTTGTCGGGCTCGGCCTTGGCGACCGCCACCAGCGCATTCGCCGCACGGCTGGAGAACTTCGTCCCCTGCGACGCGTCGTCGAGGAAGTTCATGACGTGGAACTCGACCTTCGCCGTCCCGTCGTCGACCAGCTGCTCCAGGTCTTCCCGGTTGGCCCGCTCGAACTCGCCGCAGTAGGGGCACATGTAGTCCTGGTAGATGCTGATGGTCACCGGGGCATCCGCCTTGCCGGCGACGAGCGTGTAGTCACCGGTGGCGCCCCCACCGCCCTGCGCGACGGGCGCATTGCGGCTGCTGAGCACCACGGTGAGGATCACGCCGACGATCGCCAGGACCGCGACGCCGAGGATGCCGTAGGTGATGATGTTGCGGACCCTGCGCTCCTTGGCCTCCTGCTCGCGCTGCTGCTGCAGCTGCTGGCGACGGTTGCCGGCCGGGTTCTGGTTGGGCGGAGTGGGCTTCTTGCTCATGGTTGTCCTCTGGGTCTTCGGGCAGTGGTGGAGGGGCGCGCGAAGCTCGCGCGCGTGGCGGTGGGGGCGGAGCCGGACGGCTCAGCCCAGCACAACCGCCGGAGGCCCTCGCAGCAGCCGGGAGGCCGCCCACGGCGCATCCCCGTACCCGGCGGTCACCGGCACCAGCACGGGCGCCCGGTGGAAGCCTCCCGGGCCGGGGAGGCGCACCAGTTCGAGCCGCTGCCGCAGCCACGTCCGGGCCCGGCGGAGGGCGACCCGCACCCACAGGCCGAGGCCGAGGGCGCCGGCAAGCATCGCGAGGCCGGCCACCAGGGTGGACAGCGACAGCACGATCGAGAACCGGGCGATCTCGGCGTAGTGCGGGCCGGGGGCGAACATCCCCTCGGGGCAGGCCGCGCTCTGGCTCAGCAGGTGCAGGTGTAGGCCGAGCCAGGCCGTGCCGGCGGACTCGGTGATGCACGCCGGGAGCGTGCCCGACAGGCTGATCCTGGGCAGGGTGCCGGCCAGTGCCAGGGCGCCCGACAACGCCAGGAGGAGTGATCCTCCCGTGCTGCGCAGCCGCGCCCGCCGCATCTGGCCTCCCGATGGTCGCGCCAAGTCTACGGGATCGACTGCGGCGGCGTGCCCGTGCCAGACCTTCGGGAGCGGACGGGCCGCGCAGCAGTCGACCGGGGCAGTGGGTCACCTGGAAGGCCGGGACTCCAAGCCGGATGGACGCGGCGGTTTCCGTCCGTCCCGGCGTCCTACGATCGGTTGGCAAGGAAGGGACACCATGAGCGTGACACCACCGCCCACCGCCGGTTTGAGCCGCCCCGAGCGGCTGGACAGGCTGAGGTTCGGCAAGGAGCACCGTCGGCTGCTGGTCGGATCTGGGGTCGGCTGGGCACTGGACGCCATGGACGTCGGCCTGATCTCGTTCGTGATGGCCGCCCTGGCGGTGCAGTGGCAGCTGAACGCCACCGAGTTGTCCTGGATCGGGTCGATCGGCTTCGTCGGGATGGCGGTCGGCGCCACCCTGGGCGGCCTGCTGGCCGACCGGATCGGACGCCGACAGACCTTCGCCCTCACCCTGCTCGTCTACGGCATCGCCACCGGGGCCGCCGCGTTGGCCGGCAGCGTCGCGGTGCTGATGGTGCTGCGGTTTCTTGTCGGGATCGGGCTGGGGGCAGAGCTCCCGGTGGCCTCGACCCTGGTCAGCGAGTTCGCGCCGCGCCGGATCCGCGGCCGGATGGTGGTGGCCCTGGAGGCCTTCTGGGCGGTCGGCTGGGTGATGGCTGCCCTGATCGGCTATCTGGTGGTTCCCGCCTCGCCGGACGGCTGGCGCTGGGCCCTGGCGGTCGGCATCATCCCGACCGTCTACGCCGCGGTGGTGCGCTGGGGCCTGCCGGAATCGGTCCGCTTCCTCGAGCTGAAGGGGCGCGACGCCGAGGCCGAGGCGGCGGTGGTCGCCTTCGAGCGCGGCAGCGGGGTGGCGCCGCCCGCGGACGCAGGGGGCGCCGCCGAGCCGGCTCCGGGAGCCCTCGCCGCCCCGGCCCGGGCGACCGAGGCCGGTCCTGAGCCGTCCATCTGGTCGCCGGTCTACCGCACCCGCACGGCCGCGCTGTGGGCGGTCTGGTTCCTGATCAACCTCAGCTACTACGGGGCGTTCATCTGGATCCCCACCCTGCTGGTCAACCGCGGCTTCCCGCTGGTGCAGTCGCTGGAGTTCACCCTGATCATCACCCTGGCGCAGCTGCCCGGCTACGCCGCCGCCGCCTGGCTGATCGAGGTGTGGGGGCGCCGCGTCACCCTGGCCGTTTTCCTGGCCGGGTCGGCGGTGGCCGCCCCGCTGTTCGGCTTCGCCCAGGAGCCGGCGATGATCATCGCCACCGGCTGTGCGCTCTCGTTCTTCAACCTCGGCGCGTGGGGAGCCCTGTACGCCATCGGGCCCGAGCTGTACCCGACCGGCGTGCGCGGCACCGGGACCGGGGCCGCGGCCGCCTTCGGCCGGATCGCCTCGGTGATCGCCCCGCTGAGCGTGCCGGTCCTGCTCGGGGCCGGGGGAGAGGGCCTGGTGTTCGTGGTCTTCGGGGCCGCCTTCGTGCTGGCCGCCGGGGCCGCCCTGCTGTTGCCGGACGCCACCGGCCAGGCCCTGGAGCACCGGCCGGCAGAGGCGTTGCCGGCCCGGTGACCGGTAACATCGCCCTGACGCCCCTCCCGGCCGGGGTCGGGCGGGAGGGAATCGCCCGATGACGGTCGGCAAGCCGAAGCGCAAACCGAGCATGTACGACGTTGCTGCGATCGCCGGCGTCTCCCACCAGACCGTCTCCCGCGTCCTGAACAACCACCCCAGCATCCGGGAGTCCACCCGCGAGAAGGTGTTGCGGGCGATCGACGAGGTGCACTACACCCCGAACTCGATCGCGCGGGCGCTGGCCACCAACCGCTCCCACCGGATCGGCGCCCTGGTCGACACCCCCGTCCACTACGGGCCGAACAGCACCCTGCGCGGCTTCGAGGAAGCGGCCCGTGAGGTCGGCTACACCGTCGATGCGATCACCGTCTCCGACTCCTCCCTCAGCACCGCCGAGGACGGCGTGGGCCACCTGCTCGCCCACGGCGTCGAGGGACTCTGCGTCATTGCGCCCCGGCTCTCCTCGCAGGACTCCGTCCGGGCTGCGATCCGGCAGGTGCCGGTCGTGGTCGTGACCGCTGAGGCGGTCTCGGGCCAGCTGACCGCGGCGGTCGACCAGACCGCCGGCTCCCGCATGGCGGTGCAGCACCTGGTCGACCTCGGCCACCGCGAGATCCGCCACCTCAGCGGCCCCCGGGACTGGCTGGACGCCCGCGCCCGCGAGGCCGAGTGGCGGGCGGTGCTGGCCGCCGCCGGGCTGCCCGCCCGGGAGCCGGTGGAGGGTGACTGGACCGCAGACTTCGGCTATCGCTACGCCAGCGAGTCGAGCGAGGTGGACGGGGCGACCGCGATCTTCGCCGCCAACGACCAGATGGCGCTCGGCATCCTGCACGGGCTGCACGCCCGGGGCCTGCGGGTGCCGCAGGACATCAGCGTGGTGGGCTACGACGACATCCCGGAGTCGCGGCACTTCCTGCCGCCGCTCACCACCGTTCGCCAGGACTTCCATGAGTTGGGCAAGCTCAGCGTGGCGATGCTGATGGCAGCCCTGCACGGCGATGCCGAGCCCCGCAGCCAGATGATTCCCCCGGAACTGGTGGTCCGTGAGTCCACCGCGCCACCGCCAGCGGGTCGTCGAACCTGAGACACGGGAGCGAAATCGGGCGGAGTTCGGGCGGAACCTTGGTGTGAGCGGTAACATGTCTCCTCGAACCCCGGGGCAGCCCGGTGGCTGGCAAGGAGGCGCAGATCAATGGCTGATTTCCCCGCCGACCTCCAGGAGCGCATCGATGCGGTCCGCACCGAGGTCGCCGCACTGCACGCGGAGCTCGTCCGCTACGGGTTGGTGGTGTGGACGGCCGGCAACGTGTCGGGCCGGGTGCCGGGCTCGGACCTGTTCGTGATCAAGCCGTCGGGAGTGTCCTACGACGAACTCAGCCCGGCCACCATGATCCTGTGTGATCTGGACGGCATCGCCATCCCGGGCACGCCGGGCAGCGAGCGGAGTCCGTCCAGCGACACCGCCGCGCACGCCTACGTTTACCGCCACATGCCCGAGGTCGGCGGCGTGGTGCACACCCACTCCGACTACGCCACCGCCTGGGCGGCCCGCCGGGAGCCCATTCCGTGCGTCCTGACCATGATCGCCGACGAGTTCGGCGGCGAGATCCCGGTCGGCCCGTTCGCCCTGATCGGTGACGACTCGATCGGTCGCGGGATCGTCGAGACGCTGCGCAGTTCGCGCTCCCGCGCCGTCCTGATGGCCAACCACGGGCCGTTCACCATCGGCAAGGACGCCCGCGACGCCGTCAAGGCCGCCGTCATGCTCGAGGACGTGGCGCGCACCGTCCACTTCTCCCGGCAGTTGGGCGAGCCCGTCGCGATCGCCCAGTCCGACATCGATTCGCTGTTCAACCGCTATCAGAACGTCTACGGCCAGGCCAACGCCGGCACGGCCGCCGACCCGACCACCACGAAGGATGAGTCATGAGCCGTTCCCCCCTGTCCACCTCCCTCGACAGCTACGAGGTGTGGTTCGTCACCGGCAGCCAGTCGCTGTACGGGGACGAGACCCTGCGCCAGGTAGCCGAGCAGTCCCGCGCGGTGGCCGAGGGCCTGGCCGGCCTGCCGGTCCGGGTGGTCTGGAAGCCCGTCCTGATCGACACCGACGGGATCCGCCGGATGGCGCTGGAGGTGAACGCCCGCGACGACGTGATCGGCGTGATCGCCTGGATGCACACCTTCAGCCCGGCCAAGATGTGGATCACCGGCCTGGACGAGCTCCGCAAGCCGCTGCTGCACCTGCACACCCAGGCCAATGTCGACCTGCCCTGGGCCGACATCGACTTCGACTTCATGAACCTGAACCAGGCCGCGCACGGCGACCG
>JAEZHJ010000048.1 GCA_023436925.1 Actinomycetes bacterium | reverse complement strand
GCGTCCGGGAGCAGACCTTCCACTACACCGACGGCCTGATCGACTACGTGAAGTACCTGACCGGGTCGAAGGAGACCATCCACCCGTCCGTCATCGCCATCGACGCGGTGGACGACCGGATGAGCCTTGAGGTCGCGATGCAGTGGAACGTCTCGTTCAACGAGAGCGTCCACACCTTCGCCAACACGATCAACACCCACGAGGGCGGTACCCACGAGGAGGGCTTCCGCGCCGCGCTCACCAACACGGTGAACAAGTGGGGTGAGACCTGGGGGATGATCAAGAAGCGCGAGGACCGGGTCACCGGTGACGACATCCGCGAGGGCCTGACCGCGATCGTCTCGGTGAAGCTGGCCGAGCCCCAGTTCGAGGGCCAGACGAAGACCAAGCTGGGCAACACCGAGGCCCGCTCCTTCGTCCAGAAGGTCGTCAACGACCTGCTCGGTGACTGGCTGGAGAAGAACCCGTCGGAGGGCAAGGACATCGTCCGCAAGTCGCAGGCCGCCGCCCAGGCGCGGGTGGCCGCGCGGAAGGCGCGCGACCTGGCCCGTTCCCGCAAGGGCCTGCTGAACGGGGCGGGGGAGTACGGCAAGCTCGCCGACTGCTCCTCGACCGAGCCTGCCGAGTGCGAGGTGTTCATCGTCGAGGGTGACTCCGCCGGCGGTTCGGCGAAGGGCGGACGCGACCCGCGCACCCAGGCGATCCTGCCGATCCGGGGCAAGATCCTGAACGTCGAGAAGGCGCGGCTGGACAAGATCCTGCAGAACAGGGAAGTGGCGGCGATCTTCAACGTGCTGGGCACCGGCGTCCAGGACGACTTCGACATCGACAAGCTGCGCTACCACAAGATCGTGCTGATGGCCGACGCCGACGTCGACGGCGCCCACATCCGCACCCTGCTGCTGACCCTGTTGTTCCGGTTCATGAAGCCGCTGATCCACGGCGGCTACGTGTACCTGGCCCAGCCGCCGCTGTACCGGCTGCGCTGGACGAACGCGCCGCACGAACTGGCCTACACCGATGCCGAGCGGGACGCGCTGCGCGACGCCGGACTGGCGGCCGGCAAGAAGCTGCCGGCCCCGACCAACAACCCGATCCAGCGGTACAAGGGCCTGGGCGAGATGAACGCCAGCGACCTGTGGGACACCACGATGGATCCGCACAAGCGAACCCTGCTGCAGGTGACCCTGGACGACGCCGCAGCCGCGTCCGAGATGTTCTCGATCCTGATGGGGGAGGACGTCGAGCAGCGCCGGAGCTTCATCCAGCGCAATGCCAAGGACGTCCGCTTCCTTGACGTGTGATCGCCGAAAGCCTGAGGAGACGACATGACTGACACCCCGAACGACGGGCCGGACGGCGACAACACCGAGGTGGTCGAGGAGGCACCCGGCCTGGTGCCGACGGTGAGCCGCACCGAGGAGATCGACCTGCAGGTCGAGATCCAGCGCTCCTACCTCGACTACGCGATGAGCGTGATCGTCGGACGCGCGCTGCCCGACGTCCGCGACGGCCTCAAGCCCGTCCACCGCCGGGTGCTGTACGCGATGTACGACCGCGGCTACCGGCCCGACCGCGGCTGGAACAAGTGCTCCCGGATCGTCGGCGACGTGATGGGCCTGTACCACCCGCACGGCGACTCGGCGATCTACGACACCCTGGTGCGGCTGGCGCAGCCGTGGGTGATGCGGGCGCCGCTGGTGACCGGGCAGGGCAACTTCGGCTCTCCGGGCAACGACCCGGCCGCGGCGATGCGGTACACCGAGTGCAAGATGGCGCCGCTGGCGATGGAGATGGTCCGCGACATCGGCGAGGAGACCGTCGACTTCAAGCCGAACTACGACAACAAGGAGCTGGAGCCGACCGTCCTGCCGGCCCGGTTCCCGAACCTGCTGGTGAACGGGTCGACCGGTATCGCGGTCGGCATGGCGACCAATATCCCGACGCACAACCTGCGTGAGGTGGCCGAGGCCGTCCAGTGGGCGCTGGAGCACCCCGAGGCCACCCGCGAGGAACTGCTCGAGGCCGCCATGGAGCGGATCAAGGGCCCCGACTTCCCGCTCGGCGCGCTGATCGTGGGCCGCAAGGGCATCGAGGACGCCTACCGCACCGGGCGCGGCTCGGTTGTCATGCGGGCCGTGATCGACATCGAGGAGGACCGGGCCGGACGGACCAGCCTGGTCGTCTCCGAGCTGCCCTACATGTGCAACCCGGACAACCTGGCGGTGAAGATCGCCGAGCTGGTCAAGACCGGCAAGCTGACCGGGATCGCCGACATCCGCGACGACTCCTCGGGCCGGACCGGCCAGCGGCTGGTCATCGTCCTGAAGCGGGACGCCCAGCCGCGGGTCGTGATGAACAACCTGTACAAGCACACCCAGCTGCAGGACACCTTCGGCTGCAACATGCTGGCGCTGGTCGACGACGTGCCGCGCACCCTGCGGCTCGACCAGTTCATCAGCTACTGGGTGCGCCACCAGATCCAGGTCATCCAGCGCCGGACGGCGTTCCGGCTGGCGGCCGCCGAGGACCGCGCCCACCTGTTGCGCGGCCTGGTCAAGGCGCTGAACCGGCTGGACGAGGTGCTGGCGCTGATCCGCGCGTCGCGTGACGTCGACACCGCCCGCGAGGGCCTGAAGGCGCTGCTGGAGATCGACGACCAGCAGGCGATGTACATCCTGGACACCCAGCTGCGCCGGCTCGCGGCGATGGAGATCCAGCAGATCATCGACCGGCTGGCCGAGATCGAGGCCCAGATCACCGACCTGAAGGACATTCTGGCCCGTCCGGAGCGGCAGCGGTCGATCATCTCCGAGGAGCTGGCCGAGATCGTCGAGAAGTACGGCGACGAGCGGCGCACCCGGATCATCGCCGCCGACGGCGACCTGTCGGACGAGGACCTGATCCCCGACGACGAGATGATCGTCACCCTCACCCACGGCGGCTACGCCAAGCGGACCGCGAGCTCGCTGTACCGCACGCAGAAGCGGGGCGGCAAGGGGGTGCGCGGCGCGTCCCTGCGGGCCGACGACGAGGTGGAGCACGTCTTCGCGACCACCAACCACCACTGGATCCTGTTCTTCACCAACATGGGCCGGGTCTACCGGGCCAAGGTGTGGCAGCTGCCCGAGGCCGGACGCGATGCCCGCGGCGGCCACGTCGCCGGCCTGCTGTCCTTCCTGCCGGACGAGCGGATCGCCCAGGTGATGACGCTGCGCAGTTACGAGGATGCGCCCTACCTGCTGCTGGCCACCCGCAACGGTCTGGTGAAGAAGACGGAGCTGCGGTCCTATGACTCGCCGCGCCAGGCCGGCGTGATCGCGATCAACTTCCGCGAGGAGGACGACGAGCTGATCGGCGCCGCGCTGTGCAGCCCGGAGGACGACGTCCTGCTGATCTCCCGCAAGGGCCAGGCGATCCGGTTCGCCGCCGACGACGAGCAGCTGCGCCCGATGGGGCGGGCGACGTCCGGCGTGACCGGGATGAAGTTCCGCGACGGCGACGCGCTGCTGAGCATGTCGATCATCGACGCGGACATGCCCGAGGACGACCGGTTCGTGTTCACCGTCACCGACGGCGGCTTCGGCAAGCGGACGGCGGTCTCGGAGTACCGCCAGCAGGGCCGGGGCGGCCTGGGCATCAAGGCGATGAAGCTCAACGAGGGCCGCGGGTCCCTGGTCGGGGGCCTGGTGGTGCAGGAATCCGACGAGGTCATCGCGATCAAGGTGAGCGGCCAGATCATCCGGTCGAGCGTCTCGGAGGTCCCGGCCAAGGGCCGCGACACGATGGGCGTGAAGTTCGTCGGCGTGGCCGAGGACGATGCCGTGGCGGCGATCGCGTTGAGCCCGGAGTCGAACGCCGACCTGCCGGCCTCGCCGGCGTCTCCGTCCGATGGCGATGATGTTTCGCCGGTTGCGAACGGGCAGGGTACCGTTGAACCGGACGGACCAGGCCGGGACGTGCCCGAGCCGGCCGGGGAGGAGAACGGTGACTGAGAAGCCAACCGCGACTGGACGCACCTCGGGGCTGGTCGACGACTCCATCTGGCGGGTCGAAGGCGCTGCCACACCGGGCCAGGCCCGCGGGCTGGACGACACCGTCGTCCGGATCCCGCCGGTCCAGACCAACGGGTCCGCGCCCACGTCCGCCCCGACCGCTCCCACCGTCCCGGGCCGCCAGCCCGGACCCGAGTACGAGTCGACCCTGACCACACCGGCCGCCTCGCCGCCGCCCGCGGTGGATCATGCGGGCGGCAACGGGTTGAAGACCGTCACCCGCAAGGGCGGACGGCGCACCCGCAAGGCGCGCCTTCGGCTCTCCCGGCTCGACCCGTGGTCCGTCATGAAGACGGTGTTCCTGTTCTCCATCGCCTTCGGCGTGATGTTCTGGGTCGCCATCTACATGGTGTGGACGATCGTGGAGACCTCAGGGCTCTTCGCCGCCGTCAACGAGGTGGTGACCGACCTGGTCTCCAGCCCGAACGACACCAGCCCGTGGCGGATCGAGGACTACATCAGCATGAACAAGGTCCTCGGGATCGGTGCGTTGATCGCGGTGGTCAACGTCGTCCTGATGACCGCGCTCGGCACGATCGCCGCGTTCCTGTACAACCTCTCGGCCAACGTCCTGGGTGGCCTTGAGGTGACGCTCGCCGAGGACTGAC
>JAEZHJ010000036.1 GCA_023436925.1 Actinomycetes bacterium | reverse complement strand
CCTCCGAGCACAAGGAGGGGCGCGCGCTCGACTGGCACATGGACGCAGCCAGCCCGGGTGACCGCCAGCGGGTCGCCGAGGCCGTCCAGTGGCTGACCGCCGACAACGGGGCGGTCGCCGCGCAACTCGGCGTGATGTACATCATCTGGGACCAGAAGGTGTGGGCCGCCTACCGGCCCTCCCAGGGCTGGCGCCCGATGGCCGACCGCGGTTCCTACACCGCCAACCACCACGACCACGTGCACATCTCGCTCACCTGGGACGGCGCCATGCAGCAGACCGCGTGGTGGACGGGTGTGCGGACCAGTCCACTGACCGGTCCCTGCGGCGTGGACGGCGCCCCGGCCTGCCGGGAGCTCAGCGGCCAGGCGCTGGGCAGTCTCCTGCCCGACTCCAGGCTCGAGCCGATCCCGCCGGAGTCCCTGCCGGCGCCGGGTCCCGAGCCGCTGGTCGGCGGGCTGGCCCAGGTGGGCCACCTGCTGCAGGTCGTCCCCGGCACCTGGGTGCCGACCGGTTCGGAACTGGCCTACCAGTGGATCCGGAACGGAATCCCGATCCCGGGAGCCGACCGGGCGTCCTACGCCGTCGAGCCGTACGACCTCGGCACCGAACTGCTGGTCCGGGTGATGGCCTTCGCGCCGGACGGCACGGTCTCGGTGCGGCTCTCGGCCGCGCTGCCCGCCGTCACCCCGGCGCCCTTCCGGGCCGCGCCGGCGCCGACCGTGATCGGCGAGCCGGCGGTCGGCCGGACGCTGAGCGTCGACCCGGGCCTGTGGCGCCCGTTCCCCGCCCGCTTCGCCTTCCAGTGGCTGCGCGACGGCCGCCCGATCGCCGACGCCACCGGCTACAGCTACCACCCGACCGCAGCCGATCTGGGCCGGCGCCTCAGCGTCAGGATGACGGCGACCGCCACCGGTTTCGCCCCGGTCACCGCCACGTCTGCGGCATCGGCGCCGGTGCGCCACGCGGCACCGGCCCCGGTCAGCCCGGCCGGTGGCGCCCCGCACGGCACACCGTCGAAGCCGAAGCCCACCCCGAGCCCGAGCCTGCCGGCCAGCCCGTCACCCTCCGCCTCGCCGACCCCGACGACCACTCCCAGCCCGTCTGCGTCGCCGACGACCTCACCCTCGGCCAGCCCGACACCCTCGGCCTCTCCGACCGCGTCACCGACGCCGAGTCCGACCGCTTCGGAGTCGCCGACCCCGAGCGCGGAGCCGTCCAGCCCGGAGCCGTCCGGGAAGCCCACGGACTCGAAGGCCCGTGGCAGTGCCACCCCGGCACCGACGGCAGACCAGGGCGGGGCCGAGCCGGCAGAGACCGACCAGGACAAGGACCGGGCCGCCACCGCCGAGGCGACGCCGAGCCCGACGCTGGAGCCGCCCCCGCAGCCGACCCCATCGCCGACCGCCACGAGCAGCGGCGGAGCCTACCGCTAACCCACCGGCTCAGGACGCACCGCCGGCGCCTGCCACGCGGAAGTGGTTGGATCGCGACGCCCGGGTCACGTAGCCTGCCCGGGTCCGCCTCCACTCCCCCGGAGGTTTGCTGTGAAGCGAATCCTGTCCCCCCTGCTCGGCATCGTCCTGGCCCTCACCGTCGCGTTGGTGCCCGCTGCCGCGAAGACGCCGCCCGGACCGTCCAGGCTTGCCCTCGAACCGGTGGTGGTCGACGCCCACCTCGGCTATCAGAAGCAGAAGACCTGTTCACCCTCGGCCAAGCCGGGAACCAAGGCCCTGCTGTCGCTGCTGATCAAGACCTGGGGCGGCTCGTCCTCGGGGATCTCACGCAGCTGCAATGTCGGCGGCGTGTCCGAGCACAAGGAGGGCCGGGCCCTCGACTGGCACATGGACGTCCGCAAGTCCAAGCAGCGCAAGGCGGTGGCGGACGCCCTGAAGTGGATGACCGCCAACAACGGCGAGGTCGCCTACCGGCTCGGCATCATGTACATCATCTGGGACCAGAAGATCTGGTCGATCTACTACCAGGAACTCGGCTGGCGCAAGATGGCCGACCGCGGCTCGCGGACCGCCAACCACAAGGACCACGTCCACATCTCGCTGTCGTGGGACGGCGCGATGAAGCAGACCTCGTGGTGGACGGGCAAGCCGGTCACCGAGCCACGCAACCAGTCCTGCGGCAGTTCGTGTCTGCCCAGCGTCTCCCGGCTGGCGAAGGCCTGGAAGCCGTCCGGCGTGACGGTCCCGCCCTTCCTTCCGGCGCCGTGGACGGTGCCCGGGATCGGCGGCAGCCCCCAGGTCGGCCGGACGCTGACCGCGGTCGCGGGCACCTGGGTGCCGGACGGGGCGAGCGTCAGCTACCAATGGCTCGCCGACGGGGTGCCGATCGCCGGCGCCACGGCGGAGAAGTTCACCGTGCCGGCGGCCCTGGTCGGGCGTGCGATCAAGGTGCGGGTGACGGCGCTCACCGGTGAGGCGACCCGGATCACCAAGACCTCCGACGGCACCAATGACGTCGTCAAGGCGAACTTCCGCAGCGCCCCCACGCCGGTCGTGGTGGGCTCGCGCAGCACCGGCTCCACCCTGAGCGTCCAGCCGGGGAGCTGGAACCCGGCGCCGACCTCATGGAGCTACCAGTGGTACCGCAACAGCAAGAAGATCAAGGGCGCCACCAAGGCGACCTACCGGCTGGGCGCGTCCGACCTCGGCAAGCGGATCTGGGTGAAGGTGACCGGCAAGCTCGCCGGGTACAACTCGAAGACGGTCTCCTCGGCCAAGACCGGCAAGATCATCAAGGGCAAGCTGCCCCTCGCCCCCGTCCCCCAGGTCAGCGGGACGATGGTGCTCGGCCAGACCCTGAAGGTGACCCGGGGCAGCTGGGGGCCGTCCCCGGTGAAGCTCAGCACGCAGTGGTACCGCGACGGTGTCGCGATCCCCAAGGCGACCGGGACCTCCTACCGGCTGACCGCCGCCGATGTCGGCAAGGTCGTCCAGGTGCGCGTGAAGGGCACCCGCAAGAGCTACCTCAGCACCTACCGGTGGTCGGCGGCCGGGGACCCGGTGAGTGCCACCTGGCCGACCTCGGACCCGAACCGCCCAGACACCACGCCGAGCCCGTCGGCCGCTCCGACCGCCATCCCCACGCCGACCCCGACACCCACTCCGACCCCGACCCCCACTCCGACGCCCCAGGGCAACCCCTGACCGGGCGGCAACCATCCCCCTCGGCGGGGTCGGCGACAGGGGATATCGTCGGGGGCATGATGCTGATGGGCGCCCACGTCGACCAGACCGATCCGATCGCGGAGGCGGCCGCGCGCGGCGCCAACGTCAGCCAGTTCTTCCTGGGTGACCCGCAGGCCTGGAAGGGCCCCAAGGTCGCCTACGCCGGCGGTGCGGCGGCGCTGAAGGCGGACGCCCAGGCGGCCGGGGTGACCCTGTTCGTCCACTCCCCCTATGTGCTGAACGTCGCCACCAGTAACAACCGGATCCGGATCCCGTCGCGTCAGCACCTGCAGAAGCAGCTCACCGCCGCCGCCGAGATCGGCGCCGCCGGCGTCGTGGTGCACGGCGGCCACGTCCTGGCCGGGGACGACCCGGCGATCGGCTACCAGAACTGGCGCAAGGCCATCGACGGGCTCGCCATCGAGGTGCCGCTGCTGATCGAGAACACCGCCGGCGGCACGAAGTCGATGGCCCGCGGACTGGAGAAGATCGACCGGCTGTGGACGGCGATCGCCGGCTCCCCGAACGCGGACCGGGTCGGTTTCTGCCTCGACACCTGCCACGCGCACGCCGGTGGGGAGGAACTGGCCGGCCTGGTCGACAAGCTCAAGGCGATCACGGGCCGGCTCGACCTGCTGCACGCCAACGACTCCCGCGACGCCTTCGATTCCGGCGCCGACCGGCACGCCAACCTGGGCCGCGGCGAGTGCGATCCGGACGGGCTGGCCGACGCGATCCGCAGCGCCGGCTGCCCCATCGTGATCGAGACCCCGGGGCCGCTGCAGGCCCATCTCGATGACCTGACCTACCTGCGACAAGCACTGGGAATGTGACGCCCGGGGCACCGGCAGCCGGACCGGCGGATAACATGCGAATGTGAAGAGCAGTATCTATCTGGCCGCTCCGGAGGGCATGACAGGGAAGTCGATGATCGCCGTCGGCATCCTGGACGCACTGCAGCGCGAGGTCTCCTCGGTGGCGGTCTTCCGTCCGATCGTCAAGGCCGGCGAACGCGACGCGGTCCTTGAAGTCCTGGTGAGCCAGCCGCAGAACGAGCAGGAGTACGAGGACGCCGTCGGCGTCACCTACGAAGACGTCCGCGACGATCCCAACGAGGCGCTCTCGCGCCTGGTCGACCGGTTCTCCGAGCTGCGGGAGCGGTTCGAGGCCGTCGTCATCGTCGGCTCCGACTACACCGACATCACCACCCCGACCGAGCTCACCTTCAACGCCCGCGTCGCGGCCAACCTCAACACCCCCGTGCTGCTGGTGGTGAGCGGACGCAACCGCACCCCCGACGAGATCCTGGCCGCCGCCGAGGCCGGCGTCGACGAGTTCACCGCCCACCACGCCAAGGTGATCGCCGTGATCGCCAACCGGGTGGCGGCCGACCAACTGGAGGAGGTCCGCGAGCGACTCGCCACCATCGACAACGTCGTCGTCGAGGTGCTGCCCTCCGACCGGCTGCTCGCCGCCCCGACGATCGCCGACCAGTTCGAGGCTGTCGACGCCGAATTGGTGCTCGGCAACCCCGAGTTGCTCGGACGGGAGTCGGTGCGTCCGATCGTGGCCGCGATGACGCTGCCGAACGTGCTCGACCGGCTCGAGCCGGACTCCACCGTGATCATGCCGGGCGACCGCACCGACCTGCTGCCCGGCCTGCTGCTGGCCAACGCCTCCGGCGCCTTCCCGCACCTGTCCGGGGTGATCCTGGTGGGCGGCTACCCGATCCCGGAGCCGATCCTGCGGCTGGTCAGCACCGTCAAGAACGAGCTGCCGATCGGAATGACCGACCTGGGCACCTACACCACCGCCGAGCGGCTGTTCCCGCTGGAGGGTGCGATCACCGGCAGCCCCCGCAAGGTGGAGATCGCGCGGCGGCTGTTCTCCGAGCACGTGGACAGCGGGCGGCTGCTGAACGCGCTGCAGGTGCACCGCTCGACCGTCGTGACCCCGCTGATGTTCGAGCACCAGCTGATGGAACTGGCCCGGTCCAACCGGCGCACCATCGTCATGCCGGAGTCGACCGACGACCGGATCCTCGAGTCGGCCGCCATCCTCACCCGCCGCGGCGTGGCGAACCTGATCCTGCTGGGCGACCCCACCACGGTGAAGAACCGCGCCACCCACCTGGGCCTGGGCCTGTCCGGGGTCGAGATCGTCGACCCGACCGACCCGGAGCTGCTGGACCGGTTCGCCACCGAGTACGCCCGGCTCCGCTCCCACAAGGGGGTGACCGTCGAGCAGGCCCGCGAGAAGATGGCCGACCTGTCCTATTTCGGCACGATGATGGTGCACCTGGGGATGGCCGACGGCATGGTGTCGGGCGCGATCAACACGACCGCCAACACCATCCGGCCCTCGCTGGAGTTCATCAAGACCCGGCCCGGGGTGAGCGTCGTGTCGGGCTCCTTCCTGATGTGCCTGCCCGACCGGGTGGTGGTCTACGCCGACTGCGCGGTGAACCCGAACCCCACCGCCGAGCAGCTGGCCGACATCGCCATCTCCTCGGCCGAGACCGCGGCCAGCTTCGGCATCGAGCCGCGGGTGGCCATGCTCTCCTACTCCACCGGCACCTCGGGCAGCGGCGCGGACGTCGACAAGGTGCGCCGCGCCACCGAGATCGTTCGGGAACGCGCCCCCGAGCTGGCGCTCGAGGGGCCGATCCAGTTCGACGCCGCTGTGGATCCGGCCGTGGCCCGCACGAAACTGCCGGATTCGCCGGTCGCGGGCCGGGCGACGGTGTTCATCTTCCCCGACCTCAACACCGGCAACAACACCTACAAGGCAGTACAGCGCTCGTCCGGCGCCATCGCCATCGGCCCGGTGCTGCAGGGCCTCAACCGGGCGGTCAACGACCTGTCCCGGGGCGCCCTGGTGGAGGACATCGTCAACACCGTCGCCATCACGGCCATCCAGGCCGGCACGGTCGGGACCAACGAGCCGGCGGCCGAGCCGACCGCCGACCGGCAGGCGTCGTGAGCGGGACAGTCCCCCGGGACCAGTCCCGTCCGGCGCACGTTTCATCATCTGAAGGAGTCTGACAACCCATGCCCACACCCATCCTGCTTCTCAACTGCGGGTCGTCCTCGGTGAAGTACCAGGTGATCGATGCCGACACCGAGGAAGTGGTGGCGAACGGCATCATCCAGCGAGTCGGCCAGGAGTCCAGCACCCTCGACCACCACGTCGGCGGCCAGTCCTTCCACGTCGACCGCGGCTTCGCCAACCACGACCGCGCGCTGGCCCACCTGGTCAAGGTGTTCAACGACCACGGCCCCGACCTCAGCCAGATCCAGGCGGTCGGCCACCGCACCGTCCACGGCGGCGCGAGGTTCCGCCAGACCACGCTGATCACCGACGAGGTGGTCGAGGGCCTGCGTGAGCTGAGCCCGCTGGCCCCGCTGCACAACCCGCCCGGCATCGCCGGGATCGAGGCGGCCCGCAAGGCCCTGCCGGACATCCCCCACGTGGCGATCTTCGACACCGCCTTCTTCTCCACGCTGCCGCCGGAGGCCTACACCTACGCCGTCGACCGGGACCTCGCCGAGAAGCACGGCATCCGTAAGTACGGCTTCCACGGCACCTCGCACAGCTACGTGTCGAAGAAGGCCGCCGAGGTGCTCGGCAAGCCGTACGAGGAGCTCAACCAGATCGTCTGCCACCTCGGCAACGGCGCCTCCATCTCCGCGATCCGCGGCGGGGTCGCGGTCGAGACCTCGATGGGACTCACCCCGCTGGCCGGCCTGGTGATGGGCACCCGCTCCGGCGACGTCGACCCGGGCCTGCACGCCTTCCTGGGCCGCGAGCTCGGGATGAGCCTGGCCGAGGTCGACGAGCTGCTCAACAAGCGGTCGGGCATCCTCGGGCTGGCCGGGGTGACCGACTTCCGCGACCTCAACGACCTGATCGACGAGGGTGACGAGCACGCCCGGTTGGCGCTCGACGTCTTCTGCCACCGGTTGCTGTGCTACATCGGCTCCTACCTGGCCGTGCTGGGCCGGGTCGACGCGCTCACCTTCACCGCCGGGGTCGGCGAGAACGACCCGCTGGTGCGGGCCACCGTGCTGCGCCGGCTCGGCGAGCTCGGTTTCTGGCTCGACGAGGAGGCGAACGCCGTCCGGTCGAAGCAGCCGCGGCTGATCTCCCGGGCGGACTCCCCCATCCCCGTCCTGGTCGTGCCGACCAACGAGGAGCTGGCGATGGCGCGGGAGACCATCGCCGTCATCCGCTGAGCTGTCCGAGGAGTGCCCGCCGGCCGCTGGGAATGCGGCCCGCGCGGGCCTGAGGAGGTAGGTTTCGCCCCATGGCAACCGCTCTTGTCACCGGTGGCACGTCCGGCATCGGTGCCGCCTTCGCCCGCGCCCTGGCCCGGCGGGGCGACGACCTGGTCCTGGTGGCCCGCAATGTCGAACGCCTCGAGCAGTCGGCGGCGGCGCTGCGCGCCGAGTACGGCGTCGAGGTCGAGGTGATCGCCGCGGACCTCGCCGTCCACGACGAGGTGACGCGGGTGGCACAGCGGTTCGCCGACCCGGCGCGACCGATCGACCTGCTGGTGAACAACGCCGGCTTCGGGCTGCACACCAAGCTGCTCGACCCGCGGGTCGAGATCCACGAGACCGCGCTGGACGTGATGTGCAAGGCGGTGCTGGTCCTCGGCGGGGCAGCCGGACGGGCGATGCGCGACCGCGGCAGCGGCCGGATCATCAACGTCTCGTCGGCGTCCAGCTGGATCATGCAGGGCAACTATTCGGCCATCAAGGCGTGGGTGCGGGTGTACTCCGAGAGCCTCAGCAACGAACTGCACGGCACCGGCGTCACGGTCACCGCGCTCTGCCCGGGCTGGGTGCGCACCGAGTTCCACGAGCGGGCCGGGATCCGCACCTCCTCACTGCCGTCCTTCGTCTGGGTGGACGCCGACCGCCTGGTGGAGGTGGCGCTGCGCGACGCCGAACGGGGCAAGGCGCTGTCGATCCCGACCAAGCGGTGGAAGTTCGCGGTCTTCCTCGCCGCCAAGGGTCCGCACGTCGCGCTGCGGGCGGTCTCGCGGATGCTCACCAGGAGCCGTGACTGACAGCGGCCGCCCGGGATGGGCGAGAATGACAGCCGACGGCAAGGAGGCGAGGGCGTGTCGGAGCCCGATCTGAGCAGGTACACCAGCCCGGGGCCTGCGCTTGCCCGGATGGTTGCCCAGCAGTTGGTGATGAAGCCGTACATCTGGTCGGTCGTCAACGTGCACACCCACGGGATGCGCAACCTCGACACGCTCAAGGTGCCCTTCGTCGCCGTCGCCAACCACTCCAGCCACCTCGACGCCCCGCTGATCTACGGCTCGCTGCCGCGCCGGTTGTCCCGCAACCTGTCCAGCGGTGCCGCCGCCGACTACTTCTTCGACACCTGGTACAAGTCGCTGCCCACGACGCTGTTCTTCAACTCGTTCCCGGTCGTCCGCCAGGGCCACTCCAACCGCACCGGACGGCGCGGCATCGCCGGCGAGCTGCTGAGCAGCGGCGTGCCGCTACTGCTGTTCCCGGAGGGCACCCGCTCGCGGACCGGCGCGATGTCGGGCTTCACCCCCGGCGCCGCCGCGCTGAGCATCTCCCGCGACACCCCCGTGCTGCCGATCGCCCTGGTCGGCGCCTACGCCGCGATGCCCTACGGCGCCACCTTGCCGGTGCCGGGCCGGCCGCACGTCCACATCGTCTTCGGCCGGCCGCTGCGGGCGGCTCCGGGCGAGATCGCCCGGCAGTTCTCGGATCGGCTCTACCGCTACGTGGTGGAGATGCACGACACCACCGCCCGGGCCTACGGCATGCCCACCCAGGCCGACTTCGCCCGCGCCGTCGCCCTGCGCCAGGCGGCCGCCGAGGCGGAGCAGGAACGTCGCTCGGCGATCTCGCCGCCCTCGGCCACCTCGTCGACCGGGATGACCGGGCCGGACGGCCCGTAGCCGGGCACCCGGCCCGACGATCAGCCGTCTCGGAGGCCGCAGGCCGGGCCCCGGGCAAGCGCGGTCAGGCGACCCCGTTGGCGCGCAGCAGCGTCGCGAAGTCGGTCGTGCGGTGCCGGACGATCGCGATCGCGCCCGCGGCGAGCCCCAGCACCGCCCAGCCGAGCAGCAGCAACGTGTTCGCCGGGCCGGCACTCGACTCGGTCACCACAGCCCGGACGGCGTCCAGCGCCGGGGTGAGCGGGGAGAAGCCACGCAGTACCCCGAAGACCGCCGGCGCCGCACTGGTGAGCGCCGAGGCCAGCGCGAGCACCGCCAGGGCGAGGCCGATCAGTCGTCCGGCGTTACCCAGCCACGCGGCGAGCGCGTGGTTGACCGCGACGAAGGCCAGCGCGGCGAGCAGCATCAGCGCCCCCACCGCCAGGACCTTGCCGGCCGGTAGTTGCAGCGCTACCTGGCCGATCACGGTCACCAGCACCGCCTGTACCGCGACGATCCCCAGGCTCGGGGCCAGGGTCCGCGCCACCAGCCGCAGCGAGGAGTCGGCCGAGCCCAGCACCCGCCGGTCCACCGGGCGGAACACCAGGAAGGTCGCCATCGCGCCCGCCCACAGCGCCAGCACCATGAGCAGGGTCACCCAGCCGGCTCCGAAGCCGGCGGTCCCCAGCAGGTTGGTCGTGGACACCGGGGTCGCCACCACCTCGGACAAGGTGGTGCGGTCGCTCTCGGAGTAGCTGGGCAGCTGGTCCTTGCCCTCGGCCAGCCCGTCGGCCAGCTGACGCGCACCGTCGGCCAGCTGGTCGGTGCCGTCGGAGGCCTCGGTGAGGCCATCGGCGAACTCCGAGGTCCCCTGCGCCAGGGTGTCGGCGCCGTCGGCGAGTTGGGAGATCCCGTCCACCAGCTGCGGGATGCCGTCAGCCAACTGGTCGGTTCCCTCGGCAAGCTGGTTGCCTCCGCTCTTGAGCTGCTTGAGCTTGCCGACCGACCCGGACGCCTCCCGGGCGGCCTCGCCGAGCTGATCGTGCAGCTGGTCCAGACCGCCGGCCACCAACTGTGCGCCGGACAGCAGCGACTGGCCGGTATCGGGGTCCTTGGTGGTCACGCCGGCCGCGGCGGCCTGCCCGGCCGCTCCGATCCCGACCGGCACGCCGACCTCGAGGCCGACCTGGAGGCCTGCCTGCGCACCGGCCTGCGCGCCGACGTTCACCCCGACCGCCACGCCGGCGGCCCGGCCGGCTTCGAAGAAGGCGCAGCCACCGGCCTGCTCGATCTCCGCCGGGCACGGCGCGGCCTGGGCGGCGGCGGTCTGGGCCGCGGACTGCGCTGCGGCGGCGGCCTGCTCGGCGGCCTGGGACAGCCCGGTCTGCACGGCCTGGGATCCAGCCTGCTGCTGGGCGGCCGTGCGGGCGGCGGCGGCGAGCTGGGTGTTGTCGACCAGGCCGCCCATCGCGTCGCGGTAGGCGGCGATCCCGGCCGCCACCCCGGCAGCGCCCTGGGAGAGCTGTCCGATGCCGGAGACCAGTTCGCCCTGCTGGTCGACGGTGTCGATGGTCTGGTCGACCAGCGCGTTCACCCCGTTGACGTAGTCGGCGACGCCGTTGGCCAGCGTCCTGGTCTGTCCGGGCAGCGGCGCCGTCTCCCGCGCCAGCGTCCGCAGCCCACCGGCGAGTTCGCCGTTGCCGTCAGCCAGCTGGCCGGCCCCGTCCGCGGCGGTGGAGATCCCGTCGGCGAGGTCGCGGGCCCCGTCGGCGAGTTCGCCCGCTCCGTCCGAGATCGTGACGAACTGCTCGCCGAGCTCGTTGAAGCCGAGGTAGATCTGGTCCAGATAGGTAGACGTGAGGGTCTGGTTGAGGACGCCCGCCGCCTCCTGGGCGACCACCTTGCCGAGCGTGGCGTCGGCGATCCCGGCGACCGGGGACGTCTCGACCTGGATCGTGGCACTGGCGGCCTCCGACGCCTTGCCGGCGTAGGAGGTGGCCGCGGCGGAGAAGTCCGGCGGGATCGTCACCATCGCGGCGTACCGCCCGGTGGCCAGGCCCTGCCGGGCGTCCTGCTCCGACTCCAGCACCCAGGCCAGGTTCTGCACCCGGTCGGAATCGACCAGGGCCGCGGTCAGCTGGCGTCCGAGCGGGATGTACTCGCCGTCCAGGGTGACGGGCTCGTCGAGGTTGACGATCGCAGCCTCGACCTGGCGCAGCCGCTCGTTGTCGTTCCAGTTGGCCCACAGCAAGCCGCCCGCGACCAGGACGGGCACGAGGATCAGGCCGAGCAGGGTCGTCCAGCGGGTGGTGGTGTTCTCGTTCATCGGGACACTCCGGCAGCCAGGTCGAGTTCGGAAGTGAGGCGCAGGACGCGGTACCCGTCCGGCGCCAGCACCGGGAGGTCGGTGCCGAGCGCCAGGATCTCCCGGCCGCCGTCGGGTGCGACGCCCAGCACCCAGGTGGTGGTCGGGTCGGTGTGCCGGGCGGCGAGCGCGGCACGCACTGCGGCCGCCTTGTCCTCGGGCAGTTCGTCGGCGGCGGGCACGAAGACGATGCCGCCCGCCCCGAGGGCCAGTTCGGCGTCGAAGTTGTCGGTGCTGTCGAGCAGGACGGGAGCCTTCCGGCGGACCAGCGGGGCCTCCTCGGGCAGCACCCGGTCGAGCACCTTGGCCTCACCGCCGGTGAAGCCGGCCCTCCCCGACAGGCCCAGCACCAGGGCGAGCCGGGCCAGCCGGTCACCCTCGACGACCAGCACCTCACCGCGCGGCAGGTCGAGCGAGACGCCCTCGAAGATGGTGTGGCCGTCCGCCGCGGCGGCCAGGCCTTCGGCATAGACGGCGGAGCCCGCCGTCGCCTCCGGCCAGGCGGCCAGTCGGGTCTGGTGGGCCAGCGCCTCTCCTTCCACGTCGAGGACGGGCAACCGCCGGTCGAGCCAGGCCGGCAGCCACCAGGCGGCCCTGCCCATCAGCTTCATCACCGCCGGGCCGAGCGTCATCCGGACCAGGAAGGCGTCGAAGGCGACGCCGAGGGCCAGGCCGAGGGCGATCGGCTTGACCACGCCGATGCCGGTCGGGACGAAGAAGACGAAGACCGAGAACATGATCAGCGCCGCCGCGATGACCACCTTCGCCGAGTGGGTGAAGCCGTCCTGGATCCAGTTCGGGTTGCCGTGGATGTACTCCTCACGCATCCGGGAGGTGAGGAAGACCTCGTAGTCCATTGCCAGGCCGAACAGGATGCCCATCAGGATGATCGGCAGGAAGCTGATCACCGGGACCGGCTCGGGCAGGTTGATCAGCCAGCCCCCGACCCCGTCGTTGAAGACCAGTTTCACCGCGCCGAAGGCGGCACCGACGCTGAGCAGGTAGCCCAGGGCGGCCTTGACCGGCACCCAGATGGAGCGGAAGGCCATCATCAGCAGGACGAGCGACAGCCCGACGACGAACAGGCCGAACGGCAGCAGCGCGCCCCGCAACCGGTCGTTCACGTCGATCGAGGCCGCTGTCAGGCCGGTGATGGAGGTGTCGATGCCGTACTCCTCCAGCCAGTCATCGTGCCGCTCGCGCAGCCGGTCGACCAGGTCGGAGGTCGCCTGCTCGTCGGGACCGGAGGTCGGGATCACCTGGATCATCGCGGTGTCGGCGTTCGCGTTGGGGACGGCGGCCGCCACCATCTCGACCCCGGGGATCGCCTCGACGTCGGCGCGGATCCCGTCCAGCACCGCCATCGGATCGTCGGACTCGACGATCGAGCCGGTGATCACCAGCGGCCCGTTGAAGCCGATCCCGAACTCCCTGGTCGTCAGGTCGAAGGCGATCCGGTCCGGCTCGCCCGGCACCGCCCGGCCCGAGTTGGGCAGGCCCATCTGCAGGTCGCGGGCCGGGAGCGCGAGGGCCCCCATCCCGACCACGACGACCAGGACGGTGATCAGCGGCCACCGGGTGACGACGCCCACCCACCAGCGGGAGGCGCGGCCGCTGCCGGCGGCGATCGGGGTCTTGCGGGGCTTGGGCCGCAGCCGCTCCCCCGCCAGGCCCATCAGTGCTGGCAGCAGGGTGAGCGCGAGCAGGACCTCGAGCCCGACCCCGACGGCGGTGAAGATCCCCATCACGGACAGGAAGGGCAGCCCGGCGATGCTGAGCCCGACCAGCGCGATGATCACGGTGAGGCCGGCGAAGACCACCGCCGAGCCGGCGGTGGCGACGGCGCGGGCGGCCGACTCCTCGACGTCCATCCCGGTGCCGAGCTGGTCGCGGTGGCGGGAGATGATGAACAGCGCGTAGTCGATGCCGACCGCCAGGCCGAGCATCACCACCAGCATCAGGGTGGTCGAGTTGATGGCGAGCACGCCGGTGCCGGCCATCACGATGAAGACGCTGATGCCGACCCCGCTCAGCGCGGTGGCGATGGGCATCATCGCTGCCAGCAGGCCGCCGAGCACGATCACCAGGACCACGATGGCGACCAGGACGCCGATCGCCTCGACCGCGCTGAACTCCGGCAGGTGCATGGCGAAGACGTCACCGCCGACGTCGACAGTGGCGCCCGGCAGCTCCTCGGTGAGCCGCTGGGCGGCCGCGACGAGTTCGGCGCGCTGCTCGTCGGTGAAGGTGGAGACCGTGCCCTCGACCCGGACGCGGGCCAGCGCGTGGCTGGCATCGTCGCTGACCAGGCCGTCGATGAACTCGCTGAACGGCGACTGGGTGCCCTTCACGAAGGGCAGGTCGTCCTCGAGCCCGGCCAGGTAGTCCTCGATGATCCGCTTGTTGGCCTCGGTGTCGACGCGGCTGCCGGGCGGCGCGCCGATCACGATCGTGGCGGACGCGTCGGCGGCTTCGGGGAAGGTCACCTCGAGCGTCTCGAGCGCCTTCTCCGAGCTCGATCCGGGGATGGTGAAGGCGTCGTCGTAGCTGCCGCCCACGGTCAGGGCGAGGACGCCGAACACGGCCAGCAGCGCCAGCCAGGCGGCCAGCACCCGGCCGGGGGCCCGGAAGCAGGCGCGTCCCAGGCGGTACAGGAAGGCGGACACGAGCACTCCATCCGTGGCAGCGGGTTGTACGGGGTGGGATACAGCGCCGTATCCGATACGACACTGTATCCGACCGGGGAGCAGACCCAATACGCTGGTAGCCGACCACTGTGACCAGGGAGGACCATGGCAGCCGCGACGGTGAGCAACCGCCGAGCCCACACCCGCGACCGGGTGATGGACGCCGCGATCGCCCTGTTCGCCGAGAAGGGTGTCCTGGCTGCCAGCGTGGAGGAGATCTGCGAACGCGCCGGCTTCACCCGCGGTGCCTTCTACTCCAACTTCGAGTCCCGCGACGACCTGATGATCGCGGTGGTGGAGCGCAAGGGCCGACAGATCCTCGCCGCCACGCAGGAGGCCGTCCGGTCGATCCCCGAGCAGCAGGTCGCCCCCGGCTGCGCCGACGACGTGATCCGCGAGGCGATGCTGGTCTTCCAGGCCAGCCGGCCGATCGACGCCCAGTGGCTGATCGCGCGCAAGGAGATGCGGCTCTACGCCTTGCGGACCCCGGCCACCCGGGAGGCGCTGCGCGCCGTGGAGGCGAGTCTCGACACCCTGCTGATTGAGGCGATCGAGGACGTGCTTGCCCGGCAAGGGGCCCGCCTGAAGGTGCCCGCCGACAACCTGGTGCTGCTGTTGAGCTCCTACCAGGAGGCGCTCGCGCTGCGCGAGTTGCTCAACGACCACGACGCCGACGGGCCGGAGTGGGCGACCCAGCTGGCCGCGGTGGTGCGGGAGTTGGTCGAGTTCCCCCAGCCCGGGCCCTGACGTTCGCAGGAATGAGCCGTAGGCTCAGGCCATGACGAACCCACCCGTGGAAGCCCTGGGCCGTACCTCGAAGCTGACCGTCGTCGGTGCCGGCTCGGTCGGCTCGTCCATCGCCTACGCCTCGCTGATCCGGGGCTCCGCCCGCCGAATCGCCCTCTACGACATCGATGCGAAGAAGGTGGATGCCGAGGTCAAGGATCTCGCCCACGGCACCCAGTTCACCCGCACCTCGGTGATGGAGGGCGGCGCCGACATCGAGGTCGCGCGCGACTCCAACGTCATCGTGATCACGGCCGGAGCCCGGCAGAAGCCTGGCCAGACCCGGCTCGACCTGGCCGCGGTGAACGCCGGCATCCTGACCGACATGGTCCCCAAGCTGCTCGACGTGGCCCCGGACGCGCTGCTCGTGCTGGTCACCAACCCGTGCGACGTGCTGACCGTGGTCGCTCAGAAGGTGAGCGGGCTGCCGACCAACCGGGTGCTGTCCACCGGCACGATCCTGGACACCTCCCGGCTGCGCTGGGCGATCGCCCAGCGCGCCAAGGTGGCGCAGCGCAACGTGCACGCGATCATGATCGGCGAGCACGGCGACACCGAGTTCCCGATCTGGTCGAGCGCGTCGATCGCGCAGATCCCGATCCGGGAGTGGACCGACGCCGACGGCAAGCGCGTGTTCACCGAAGAGGTGTTGGCCGGCATCGCCCACAACACCGTGCACGCCGCCTACGAGATCATCGAGGGCAAGGGCGCCACCAACTACGCCATCGGCCTGGCCGGCGCGAGCCTGGTGGAGGCACTGCTCGGCGACCAGCGGGTCATCCAGCCGGTGTCCTCGGTGCTCGAGGACTACCGCGGGATCTCCGGACTGGCGATGTCGGTGCCCAGCCTGCTCACCCGCGAGGGCGTCGGCCGGGTGTACGAGTTCCCGATGGACGCCCACGAGATCAGCCTGCTGAACAAGTCGGCGGCGGCGATCCGGGACACCTTGAAGGTGATCGGTTTCTAGTCGGTCTACGGCGTCAGGCCGGCGGCCAGCACCGCGTCCAGCACCGCCCGGTCACCGGTGACGGTGAGTCGCGGGTCGTCGGCCTGCGCCCGGCCCCAGGCCAGCAGTGCGAGCGTCTGCGCCGGACCGGCCACGCCGACGACCGGCGCGCTCGCCGGTGCGCCCTGGAGCCGCTGTTCGTCGCCCTCCTCCGGCAGGAAGCTGATCACGCCGGCCGGTGGGGCGATCCGGCCCAGCCGCACCTGACGCGGGTGCATGACGCGCACTACCTCGTCGAGGCAGTCCAGCCAGGCCGCCGGGCCCGGGTCGAAGCGCTGCCCGATCGCGGTGCGCAGGTCCCAGGTGTGCACCAGCGTCTCCAGGGCTTGGCGGCGGTGCCAGAACCGCACCGTCCCGGTCTGCTCGGCGCGCGGCACGCCGTCGTCGAGCAGCGTCCAGGCCCGGGCGTCGGGATCGAGTTCGGCCAGCGTCTCGCGCAACTCGCGGGCGCACCGGTCGTACAGCTCGACGAGGTCGAAGGGCCCCCGGCCCAGCGGGGTCTCGGTGCGGCGTCGGGCCTGCCCCGCCGCCCAGTGGTGGATCCGGGCAAGATGGACGACCAGGTCCTTCACCTTCCAGCGACCGCACCAGGGCACCGGGGTGGCGGGGTCGGCGTCCGGGATCGTGGCCGCGAAGGCGTCCTGGAACTCCCGCAGCGCGGCAAGGTGGTCGATCGGCTCCGACATGGGCCGATCCTAGGGTTCGGCGCCGACAGCGCTCAGCTGGCCCACTTCCCGGTGAGGAAGAGCATCGCCCACCAGACCTGGACGGCGACCGCGGCCGCCACCGCCACCGCCACCGCGACCCGGTGGACCCGACCCACCGGCTGGCGGCCCTCCAGCAGCCGGCCGACCAGGATCCACAACGGGAACCAGAGCAGGACCGCCCGGTTGACGCTGATGAACCACTCCGACAGCGAGAAGGCGAGCACCTGGACGCCGACGAAGGCAGCCTCGGCCCAGCGCCGCCGGGCCAGGCAGTAGGCGGTGACCAGCACCCCGATCGCCATCGAGACCAGCTCGAACCGGAACACCTGACTCCACTCCGGCTGGTCGGGGTAGGCCGCCGGATCGGCGGCATCCAGGGTGCGCTGGAAGGCCTCCCAGGGCGAGGTCAGATCCCTGGACCAGCCGGAGCTCTGGGCGTCGAACCAGGCCAGCCAGGACCCGGTCTCCAGGTACAGGTAGCCCAGGTAGGCGCCGACCACTGCTGCCGGGACCAGCAGCCAGGCCAGCCGGCGGAGCCGTCCAACCAGGTCACGGGACTGGGTGAGCGCGAGGATGGCCAGCGCCCCGATCAGGAAGATCCCCGACACCCGGACGGACGCCGCCACCGCGGCCAGCACGGCGGCGTGGTCCCAGCGCCGGGCTGACGCCCGCTCCCATGCCCAGAAGGCGGCCGCACAGAACAGCGACTCGGTGTAGCCCACCGCGGTGAAGATGGCCGTTGGGGCGAGCAGCCAGGCGATCGCCGCCCCCGACCCGGCCAGCCGGTACAAGGCGGCGGCCGCCGCGGCACTGAAGGCCAAGGCAAGCACGGCCGCCACCACCGCCAGCGGCAACCCCGTTCCGATGAAGAGTCGCAACAGCAGCGGCCAGCCGGGGAAGAAGGCGTACTTGGTGGGGTCGGTGTAGCCGTCGGTCGCGATCCGCAGGTAGTGCTCGACGTCCCAGTTGTCGAGTTCGTCCAGCCCGCGGCCCTGGGAGACCATCAGCCACACCAGGGTGAGGACGAGCACCAGCCGGGTTCCCAGCCAGGTCTGGATGACCAGCCGCGCGTCCCACGGCCACAGCGGTCGCTCCGGCGCGGACATGGCCGGTGTCAGGCTCGCCCGAGCGCCCGGTGCACCCGGGTCAGCCAGGGTGCGTCCGGACGGCCGTCCAGCAGCCCGCCGTCCGGGTCGTCCAGCCCTCCGGCCCGGACTATGTCACGCGAGGGCCGCCAGCAGTCCCGGACGACCTGGCTGCACAGCCACAACTGGACGCCGATCCGCAGCAGGACGGCGGCCATGTAGAGCCGGTCCTGGCCGCCGCCGCCGGAGGCGGTCAGGCCGGCCAGATGCCCCCAGATCGCCATGAAGTACAGCGTCTCGGCGACCGAGAACAGCACCCAGTCCAGCCAGCGCGGCCGGGCCAGCACCAGCAGCGGCAGCAGCCACAGCACGTACTGCGGGGAGTAGACCTTGTTGACCAGCAGGAACAGGGCGACGATCAGGAAGGCGCCCTGGGCCAGCCGCGGGCGCTGCGGCGCCAGCAGCAGCACCGCGCCGATCGCCAGGGTGCCGACGACCATCAGGGCCGCGATCCACAGCGAGATGCCGTCCACCCTGATCCCCGCCAGGCTCAGCACGTACCAGATCGACCCCAGGTCGGCACCCCGGTCGACGTTGAAGCCCCAGAAGTTGAGCCAGCCCTGGGGGGCGAGCAGGTAGACCGGCAGGTTCACCGCGAGCCAGGCGGCGGCGGTCGCCCCGGCGGTGATGAAGAACGGACGCCACCGGCCGGCGCGCAGGCACAAGAAGGCGAGCGGGACGAGCAGCAGTACCGGATAGAGCTTCGCCGCGACCCCCAGCCCCAGCCAGATCCCGGCCCAGCCGGGTTTGCGGCGCGCCCACGCCAGCAACGCCAGCGAGGTGAGGGCGACGACCAGGGCGTCCCAGTTGATCAGCCCGGCCGTCCAGATCGCCGGGGATACGGCGATCATCAGCGCGTCCCAGGGCCGCGACAGCTTCAGGTGCGCCCAGACCAGGACGACGAAGCCGATGAACATCAGCACCGCGGTCACGCCGAAGAACAGCCCGGCCGAGTAGCTGAGGTCGGCGCCTTCCAGTCCCGGCTCGGTGCGACCGCCGAGCAGGTTCACGATTCGGCGGGTGAGGTCGATCAGGAAGCCGGTGAGGACCGGGTACTCCAGGTCGGCCTGCAGGTAGGGAACCAGCCCGTCGCGCACCCCGCGCCAGTAGAACAGTGCCGTGATGTCGGTGTAGCACATGTTCTGGTAGACGTCGCCGCCCTCGCGGCAGGCCGTCTGGCGCAGCATGAGGATGAGCCACGAGACCGTGACGGCCAGCATCGCCCACGGTCCGGCCGCGTACCAGACGCCGCCGGGACGCGCGTGGCGCCCCAGTCTGCCGCCGAGCATGCGCTCGACGGTGGGGCGGGGGCTCGACACGTCGGGGATTCTACGGGCCGGAGGCCGCCGCGGCCTCGGAGTCCCCCGGTTCGGTGCTCGGTGGCGCCGTGGAGGGCTGACTGGTCGGCTCGGTCGTCGGCTTCGTGGTCGGCTTCGTGGTCGGCTTCGTGGTGGGCTCGGTCGTCGGCTCCGTGGTCGGTTCCGTCGTCGGCTCGGTGGTCGGCTCCGTCGTCGGTTCGACGGTCGGGGTCTCCGACGGAGTCGGGGTCGGCGTCGGGGTCTCCTCCTCGTCGCTCGGCTCGGGGGACGGCGTCCGGGTCGAGTTGCGGTCGGTCGGCCCGGCGAACGGCAGGCGTTCCTTGCCCTCCATCGCAACCTTCATGTAGTCCAGCCAGACCATGGTGGGCGGGCCGGAGCCGTAGAACTGCTGGCCGAGGTCGTCGGTGCCCTGGTCGCCCTTCACGAACATCACGGCGGTGGTGATCTGCCTGGTGAACCCGACGAACCAGGCCGACCGGGTCTCCCGGGCGTCCGCGACGTAGTACGAACCGGTCTTGCCGGCCACCGGGTAGCCCAGCTGCCCGGCCCGGTGACCGGTGCCGTACTGGGTGACGTTGGTCAGGGCGTGGGTGACATCGGTCGCAACGTCCGCCTCGATGGTCTGCTGCGGCTCCACCTTCGCGGCGTACAGCGACTGGTCGCGGGAGTCGAAGACCTCGCTGACCACGTGCCAGCCCACGGACCGGCCCTGGTTGGCGAAGGTGGCGTAACCCTCGGCCTGGCTGAGCGGGCTGATCTCACCGCCGCCCAGCGGGATGCGGTAGCCGGTGGTGTCCCAGCTCGGGTCGTGCGGCACGCCGGCGTCCTCGGCGGCCTGGACGACCTTGTCGTGGCCGTCCTCCAGCTGCACCACGAGGTCGACGTAGGCGGGGTTGATCGACTTCGTGGTCGCCTCCAGCAGGGACACCTGGCCGTAGCGGCCGGTCACCGGCTTGGACTCCCCGGGCGGGGTGACGCTGTTGCCGTTCAGCTTGTCCTGCAAGGTCCAGCCGTCACGCAGGCCGGCAGCCAGGGCGTACGGCTTGAAGGTCGAGCCGGTGGGACGCCGGGTCATCGCCCAGTTGACGAAGTTCTTGGTGTAGTCCGCGCCGCCGTAGAGGGCGACGACGCCGCCGGTCGCGTTGTCCAGCGACGCGAGTCCGATGTGGATGTCGGCAGCCTTCTTCTTCGATCCGGCCACCTCCCGGGCGTACTTCTCCGCGGTCTTGACCGCTGCGTCCTGGGCCTTCTTGTCGAAGGTGGTGACGACCCGCAGCCCGCCGCCGTTGATCTGGTCGTCGGAGAATCCTTCGCGGACGAGTTCGTCGCGCACCATCTGCAGCAGGAAGCCCTTCGGGCCGCCCATCGCCGAGTTCTTCTTCACCTCGGGGAACTCGGGCAGCTCGGTGTAGATCTCGCTCCGCTCGGCGGCGGTGATCTTGCCCATCTCGACCAGCCCGTTGAGGGTGTACTGGTACCGCTCCAGCAGGTCGGCGGCGTGCTTGTCACCGTTGGCCGGGTCGAGGTTGCCCGGCGAGTTCACGATCGCCGACAGCGCCACCGACTCGGCCAGGGACAGCTTGGACTGCGGCTTGTCGAAGTAGGCGCGGCTGGCCGCCTCGATGCCGTACGCACCCCGTCCGAAGTAGACGGTGTTGAGGTAGCCCTCGAGGATCTCTTCCTTGGTTCGTTCCTGCCCGATCTTGACCGCCAGCAGGATCTCGCGCGCCTTGCGCGACAGGGTCTTCTCCTGGGTGAGGTACATGACCTTGATGTACTGCTGGGTGATGGTCGACCCGCCGACCGTCTGCTCGGGGCCGACCAAGGACCGGGCGGCGCGGGCCAGTGCCACGACATCGAAGCCGGGATCGGTCCAGAAGGTGCGGTTCTCCGCGGCGACGATCGCGTCCTTCACGTGCGGGTTCATCTCGTCGAAGTCGATCGAGACCCGGTTCTGCACCGAGAACGAGCCCAGTTGGGTCTTGTTGTCGGCGTAATAGACGAACGTGGTGTTGGTCCTGAAGTCCTTGTTCGCATCCGGGATCTGGATCATGGTGTAGGCGACCGCCACCCCGACGACGCCCAGCACCCCCAGACCGAGCAGCCCGATCCCGAACCAACCGAGGGCCCGCAACCAGGGGTTGCGCTTCGGCTTCTTGGTGTTCGCGGTGGTCGCGGCTGCGCGTTTGGGTTTAGCCATAGATGTCCTCAACTGTCTTCTGACGCCGTGGCGGACGCCGTCGCACCCCGTCCCCCAGCAGGTAGGAGGCGATCATGTGGTTCCAGCCGCACTCCAGGCACACTTCGACGACGCAGACCTTGAACTCGCCGTACTCAGACTGCATCTCCTCGAGCTCGGCAGTGGACTTGATGCGTCCGGAGTACTGGCCGAGCTGGTCACCGAAGACGTAGCTGAGGTTGACCATCCGACTGGTGTGGCAGATCGGGCAGGGGGTGGCGGTCTGCTCGCCGTGGTGCTGGCCCGCCCGCATCAGCAGGGGGTCGGCGTCACACACGTCCGAGCGGTCCAAGGTGCGCTCGGGACGCCGCAACGCCTGCAGGGTATGCCGCCGTTGCAGCGCGTAGTCGATCTCCTCGCGCTTGGACCACATGGGTCCAAGGGTAGATTGCCGATTCAACGCCCCTTGACGCCACGCCCCTCGGCACCCTCTTGACGCTCCTGGATCCTTCACCCCCTCGCCCCCGTCCCCCCTGCTCGCCGAGGGCCACCCCAACCGTCGAGGGCCAGCCATCATGGGTGGCCCTCGGCGCGAACGGTGGCCCTCGGCGCGAACGGTGGCCCTCGACGCACACGGTGGCCCTCGGAAGGGACGGGAGGGCGACCCCCGATGCGGAGCTTTGGGGCCCGATCGGCCATAATGGGCCGGCGCGGGGCATTAGCTCAGTTGGTAGAGCGGCGGCTTTGCAAGCCGTAGGTCAGGGGTTCGAATCCCCTATGCTCCACTCCTCGCAGCCCGGCGGCACCGCTCCAGGCGCCTGCCACCCGGCCACCCCGTCCGCGGTCGCCCCTCCACCACCACCTCGACGCCCGCAGACACCGTCCTGAGCCGGGCTCCGTCCCCGCCGGCACGCAACATTGCGCAGCACCCGCCCGCAGGTTGGGTAAGGATGCGTAGCTCTCGGGCTGTCGTTATAGGAAGATATCTGCCTATAGTTCTGGACGTGCGGAGACGAGCCGGAACCCTGCTGCCGATCGAGGCGATGATCCTCGAAGCGGCGCTGCGGCTGCGTCGTCAGGGCGAGCCGGGCTTCCACGGCTTCGGGATCGCGAAGGCGATCGCCGAGGGCACCGAGGCCGGGGCCCTGACCGCGCACGGAACCCTCTACAAGGCGCTGGGACGGATGGAGGCCGCCGGCCTGCTGACCAGCGACTGGGAGGACGCCGAACTCGCGGCCGCCGAGGGGCGCCCGCGTCGGCGGCTCTACCAGGTGACCGGGTCCGCCGTCGAGGCGCTGGCACGGCACCGCGAGAGCACTGAGAACTCCCCACTGGGGTGGGTCGCCTGGGAGGCCAGGTGACCGACATCGCACAATCCATGGCCCGCAACTGGGTCGGTTGCTACACAGGTTGGGTTGGCGCGGAGGCGGCCGAGCGTCGCCGCGCCGAGATCGAAGCCGACCTGTGGGACCAACTGGCCGACGCCCGTGAGCGGGCCGTGCCGCCGTCCGCGGTGGCACTGTCGATCACGCGGCGCGTGGTGGCCGGCATTCCCGCCGACCTCCACTGGACACATACCCAACGCCTGGCAGAACGGGGTCGGCCGGCTCAACGAAAGGCACGACTCCTCATGACTGCATTCGGACGTCTCGCGGCGACCTGGTGGTGGACCCTGCCGGCGGCTGCGCTGTCGGTCATCTACATCTGGATGGCCGTCGGCAACCTGCAGATGCCGGGCATCCCCTACCTCGACGGCGCCATCCAGGCCCTTGCCCTGGCGGCCCTGATGATCGCCGGCGTGGCACTGCTGCGCTCAGCGCCGCGGCTCGCCGGGATTCTGGCGGTAGCCGGCGGATTGACCGGCATCGCCATCTGGTGGTCGCCGGTGATCCAGGTCCTCAGCCTTGCCGTGTCGGTCGGCGCGGCAATCACGGCCCTGAAGCAGACCGACGGCACGCGGGCCCGGGCCCTGGCGGGCGCCGGACTGCTGATCCTGGGCGTCGCGCCGATCGGCTTCGTGGTGTCCGGTGCGCTCGCCTCGCTCACCGCGTTGCAGGCGCTGGCACTGGTCGCCGCGGCGGCTGGGGCCGGCCTGCTGGTCGCGTCCGGTCGCACCCGCGGGGTGGCGACCGCCTGAGACTCCGGGGCGGAGCGGCACGTGCCGCGATCCCGTCCGCACCGGGCGCATCCCGGGACACCGCTCGGAATGGTGTCCCGGGATTTTCGCGTCCGGACCCGGCCGATCAGTCGCTCAGCGCTCGTCCCCCGGCTGCGGATCCGCCGGGACCGGAGGCAGGCAGTCGTCGCCGTCGCAGGCCTCGCCGGGCAGGCCGATCAGCGTGATCGCGGGAGTCACCGGCTCGGTCACGCCGCTGCCTTCTCGTCCGCGACCTGCCGCAGCACCTGCGCGAAGGTGGAGGTCTCCTGGGCACCCGAGACGCCGTACTTGTCGTCGAAGACGTAGAACGGGACGCCGCTGATGCCGTAGGCCCGCGCCAGGTCCCCGTCCGCCCGCACCGCCGGCAGGTACTCCGACTCGCTCAGCGAGCGAACCACGTCCTCCCGGTCGAAGCCGAGTTCGGCGGCCAGGTCGGCCAGGTCATCGATCCGTCCGACGTGGCGGTGGTCGATGAAGTACGCCTTCAGCAGGGCCTCCTTCAGTTCCGCCTGGCGACCGCGGGCCTTGGCGTAGTGCAGCAGTTCGTGCGCCTTGACGGTGTTGGTCTGCTGGGAGCGGGTGAGGTCGTAGTCCAGGCCTACGGCGGCGGCGATCTCGGTGACCCGCTGGAACAACTGCTCCACCTGCGGCACCGACATCCCCTTCCGCTCCGCGAGGTACTGCGCGGGGCTGCCCTCGTAGTCGACGGGGGTGTCGGGCGCCAGTTCGAAGGAGTGGTACTCGACCTCCACCTCGCCATCGAAGTCCGCCACGGCGGCCTCGAACTTGCGCTTGCCGATGTAGCACCAGGGGCACTGGATGTCGGACCAGATGTCGACCTTCAGGGGTTGGCTCATGTCAGGGACAAGGCCACCCGGCGCCGCGGTATTCCACCGGACGCCGAGCGGCTCACACCCGCGCGGCCAGCCAGTCCGCCTGCGCCGACCACTGCCAGGCCTGGCCGCCCTCGTGCTGGTTGAAGGAGTACTCGACGATCCCGGTGTCCTGTGCGGCCCAGTGGTTGTAGGCGGCGAAGACGGTGGACGGCGGGCAGACCGGGTCCAGGTGGGCGACCGAGAACAGCGCCGGGGCGGTGGCCCGCTTGGCGAAGTTGACCCCGTCGAAGTAGGACAGCGTCTCGAACACCCGCTCGTCGGCGCCGCGGTGCACCGACAGGTACCGGACGATCTCGTTGTAGGGGTCCTCGCTGGTCATGCCGACCGCCCGCTCGAAGTGGCACATGAACGGGACGTCCGGCATGGCGCCGGCCAACCCGTCCACCAACCCGGCGACGGCGATCGTGATCGCGCCACCCTGGCTGCCCCCGGTGATCGCGACCCGCTCCGGGTCGACCTGCGGCAGCCCGCGCAGCACCTCGAGAGCGCACACCGCGTCCACGAAGACGCGCCGGTAGTAGTAGGACGCGGGGTCCTCGATGCCGCGGGTCATGAAGCCCGGGGACGCCGGGCCGGAGCCGACCGGGTCCGGGGTGTCGCCACCGGCACCCCAGCCGCTGCCCTGCCCGCGGGTGTCCATGAACAGGTGGGCGTAGCCGGCGGACACCCAGGCCAGGTGCTCGTGGGGCAGGCCGCGGCCGCCGCCGTAGCCGTTGTACTGGACGACACCGGGCAGCGGCCCCTCCGCCCCCTTGGGAAGCAACAGCCAGGCCCGGATCGGGTGGCCGTCGAAACCGGCGAAGGTGACGTCCCAGACGTCGACCAGGGAGAGCCTGCCATCAGCCTTGACCAGGGTGGGGGTCGCACCGGACGGCTTGTGGTCGCGCAGCGTCGCGCGCCAGAACTCGTCGAAGTCGGCGGGCTCCCTCACCTCCGGCCGGTAACTGTGCAACTCCTTCGGTGACAGATCAAAGCGGGGCATGGTGTCCTTTCCGCGGAAAAGGTATCGCATCCGTCCGGCCGGCGGCGGCCCCGGCGAGGCGCCGGGAATGAGAACACCCCCGGCGGGGTTCGGATGTATGCAAGCGCATATATCGAGAACCCCAGCCCAGGAGTGGCAATGCAGTTCGGCATCTTTTCGGTCAGTGACATCACCCGCGACCCCGTCGCCGGCACCACCCCCAGCGAGGCCGAGCGGATCGACGCCGTCGTGACGATCGCCAAGAAGGCGGAGGAGGTCGGGCTGGACGTCTTCGCGATCGGCGAGCACCACAACCCGCCGTTCTTCTCCTCCTCCCCCACCACCCTGCTCGCCTACCTGGCCGGGCAGACCGAACGGCTGCTGCTGTCCACCGCCACGACGCTGATCACCACCAACGACCCGGTGCGGATCGCCGAGGAGTACGCGATGCTGCAGCACCTCAGCAAGGGCCGGATGGACCTCATGCTCGGACGGGGCAACACCGCGCCGGTCTACCCGTGGTTCGGCAAGGACATCCGCAAGGGCCTGCCGCTGGCCCTGGAGAACTACAACCTGCTGCACCGGCTGTGGCGTGAGGACGTCGTCGACTGGGAGGGCGAGTTCCGCACCCCGCTGCAGGGCTTCACCTCGACGCCGCGCCCACTCGATGACGTCCCGCCGTTCGTCTGGCACGGCTCGATCCGGACCCCGGAGATCGCCGAGCAGGCCGCCTACTACGGCGACGGCTTCTTCGCCAACAACATCTTCTGGCCCAAGGAGCACTACATCCGGTTGATCAACTTCTACCGGCAGCGCTTCGCCCACTACGGCCACGGCACCACCAGGCAGGCGATCGTCGGGCTGGGCGGCCAGGCCTACATCGCCCGGCGGTCCCAGGACGCGAAGGCCGAGTTCCGTCCCTACTTCAACGAGGCCCCGGTCTACGGCAACGGCCCCAGCATGGAGGAGTTCAGCGAGCTCACCCCGCTGTCGGTCGGCTCGCCGCAGGAGGTGATCGAGAAGACGCTGACCTTCCGCGAGTACTTCGGCGACTACCAGCGCCAGCTCTTCCTGATCGACCACGCCGGCCTGCCGCTCAAGACCGTGCTCAACCAGCTCGACCTGCTGGGCGAGGAAGTGGTTCCGGTGCTGCGCCGGGAGCTGGCGGCGCGGCGGGATCCGGAGACGGCCGACGCCCCCACCCACGCGGCCCGGGTGAAGGCGAAGTACGGCGACGGCCCCGTCCGCCAGGCACGACCCAACGCCAACCGCGGCGACAACGTCACCGGGCAGTCGCCCTACCAGGACACGCCGCTGCAGTCCGCCGCCGCCGGCAACTGACGTGACCGAGCAGGACCGGCTCGCCAACCAGGCCTGGGAGGCGATGCTCACCGCCCACACCCGGCTGATGCGCCAGTTCGAGGCCGCCGACGTCTGGGACGACCTCAGCATGCGCGAGTACGACGTGCTCTACACGCTGTCGAAGTGTGACCGTCCCGTCCGGATGCGCGAGCTCGGACGCGAGGTGCTGCTCAGCCAGCCCGGCCTGTCCCGGCTGGTCGACCGGCTCGTGCAGCGCGGCCTGGTCGAGCGTTCGCCCGACCCGGCCGACGGACGGTCGGTGCGGGTCGCGCTCACCCCCGCGGGACGCGAGCGGCAGAAGCAGGTCGGACGCCAGCACGCCCGCTCCGTGGCGCGTGCGATGTCGGCGGTCGACCCCGACGACCTGGCCCGGCTCCGCGCCATCACCACCAGACTCGTCGACCACCTCGACACCGCCCCGCAGGGAGCCCACCGATGACCGATCCCCGTCCCTTCCAGCTCGTCGTCGTCAGCGCCGGCGCCTCCGACCCGTCCTCGACCCGGCTGCTGGCCGACCGGATCAGCGCCCGGGTGGCGGAGCGGGCCGAGCAGCGCGGCCGTACGGTGACGGTGACGGTGATCGACCTGCGGTCGCTGGCCCAGGAGATCTCCACCGCCCTGGTGTCCCAGCTCAACGGGCCCCGGCTGACCGCCGCCGTCGAGACGCTGGGCGCCGCCGACGGCCTGATCGTGAGCACCCCGGTCTACAAGGCGGCCGCCAGCGGCCTGCTGACCTCCTTCTTCCACGTCCTGGACAACGACCTGCTGATCGCCAAGCCGGTCGTGTTGGCGGCGACCGCCGGCACCGCCCGGCACGCCCTGGTGGTCGACGAGCAGCTGCGTCCGCTGTTCGCCTTCCTGCGGACGCTCACCGCGCCGACCTCGCTGTTCGCCGCCCCCGAGGACTGGGCCGACCCGGCGCTGAACAAGCGGATCGACCGGGCGGCCATCGAGTTGCTGCTGCTCATGGAGTCGGAGTTCGCCGCCCGGATCAAGGCGGAGTCCTGGGAGAGCTACCAGCACGAGTTCGGTAGTGCCGGCGGCACCGAGCTCGGGATCGACCTCGACTCCGATCTGATGCGGCTGGCCGCCGGGGGCTCCCGGACGCGACCCGAGCCGCCGCAGGCATAGCCACCGGCACGGCGATCTGGCAGTGCTGGCACCGGGCCGCTACCGTGTCGAGCATGGACTTCCCGGACGGCTACCTCGACGTCCTCACCGATGAACTGGCCCCCTTCGGCCTCGAGCTCGACACCGCCGAGATCGATCCCGGCGGGGAGTGGCAGATCCGGTTCGAGGCGGAACCGGAGTCCTTCGTCCACCGCTACCCGTGGACCGACATCGACGCGTCCTACGGCTCCAGCTGGCCGCCGGAGTCGCTGTCGCTGTGGATCAAGGGCGAGGGCAGCGATGTCGCGGAGATCACCTTCGAGATCTACGACCTGCTGCTGTGGGCCCAGGCGGACGCCCCGTCGCTGGCGGGGCGGCTGGGAAGCCTGGACGACCCCGAGGACCAGGCGGCCGCGGTCGGCGAGGCGCTGAACGAACTGCTCAGCAAGCCCGAGTGGGAGTACGACAACCTCGGCTGAACGGACCCCGGGGGCAGGTCAGCGGACGGTGTCAGTCCCCTCGGCCCACGCCCTGGCGTTGTCGGCGTTGGCCTGCTGCCAGGCCTGCCACAGCACGTAGCCCACGCCGGCGAGGGTGACCCCGAGCATCAGCATTCTCTTCATCCCGGCAGCCTACCCGGCCGGATCGGGCCGTCAGCGGGTCAGGGTGGACAGCGAGTCGGCGGCCAGCGCCTTGCGGAGTGCGACCAGTCCCCGCGGGACCGCGGTCCGTCCGTCCTTCACCGGCACGGTCGGCAACAGGTACTCCCCGATGTCCTCGGCCCGGACACTTGTCTCCATGACGGTGGCCTCCAGTTCGTCGGAGGTCAGCTGGGAGTCGATCTGCGTGCAGTGCTCGAGTGCCCGCAGGACGGCGTCGAATCGGGGCGGGTTGATCATCGCGTGGGTCATCCCGAGGCGCTCCAGGGTGCTGCGGAACACCCCGGAGACCCGCTCGGCTCGCCCGGGTGAGTCGGGCGCAGCGGTGATGTAGGCGGTCGGGTCGGCTTCGGCGGGAGCATCGGCCACCTCTTCCAGGCCGCCCATCGCCTCCACCACCATGGTGAAGCCGTCGACGGCGACCTGGGCCTGGTGGTCGGTCCGTACGCCGAGCAGCTGCTCCACCTCGCGCGTCACGTCCTGGACACCGGAGTCCTGATAGAGGTCGGCGAGGGTGCGGTGGGCGCGGCGCGGTCCGCTGGAGACCAGCAGGTCGGACGGCAGGGAGACCAGCGTCAACTCCTGCCGGGAGCCGGCGAGGTTCACCAGGTGCACCGACACCAGGTTGTGGTCGGCGTCGGCGACCAGCACGAGGTAGTCCAGCGGCGCCATCGACCCCGGTGACGGTGCGGTCTTCTCGGGCCGGCCCTCGTAGCTCTCCACCGGTGCGGACCTCGCCATCGCGCCGACGCTCGCGCTGACCCGGTTGAGGTAGATGGCAACCAGGCTGACCGTGCCGAGGGCGACGATGAGCACCCCGGCGAGAAGCGAGAGCGGCAGCAGTTGGGTGTTGTACCGCTGCCTGTCCGATGGGACCATCCCACCTCCCCTCTTGCTCAGCACCAGCGTAGAAGGCCGGGTCAACGCCGTCGGTGCCGACAGCCTGACGGGCGGCTCTCCCCCGGGGTCCTACGCTGGTGCCCGATGACCCTGCGCGAGCTGCTGTTCCCGCCCGGTGCCACCCGTCAGGACTGGGCGGTGGATGGCGCGCTCGCGACCGCGCTGGCCCTGCTCACGATTCCGAGCTGGAGTACCGGGTCGCTGTCCACCCTCGCGCTGGCCAGTTCGATCCTGATGGTGGTTCCGCTGGTGCTGCGGCGACACTCCCCGCTGATCACGCTGGCGATCGTCTCGGCGGCGGCCCTGCTGCAACTGGTCGCGTCCAGCCTGCCGCTGCCGTCCCTGGTCACCATCCCGATCGTCGCCTACTCGGTGGCGCGGTGGGTGCCCGGCCACACCGCCCGCAGCGTGCTGGTGATCGGTGCGATCGGATCGGTGCTGGGTCCGCTGCGCTGGGTCGTCTCTGACCTGTCCCACCTCAGCCCGCGCCAGATCGTCTGGTTCTCGCTGGCCTGGTTCGTCTGCCTGGGCCTGGTCGTCACGCCGTACGCGATCGGACGGCGGGCGCGGGAGGAGTCGGAGGCGCACGAGAACCTGGTCGCCAACGCCCAGGAGCGCTACCGGGCGGTGCTCGCCGAGCGGGAGCAGCAGACCCGGCTGGCCGAGTCGCGGGCCCGCAACCAGATCGCCCGCGAACTCCACGACATCGTCGCCCACTCGTTGTCGGTGATGATCGTCCAGGCCGAGGGTGGCAAGGCGCTCGCGGCCAAGAAGCCGGAGGCGGCCACCCAGGCCCTGAGCACCATCGCCGACACCGGACGTGAGGCGCTGGTCGAGATGCGCCGGATCCTCGGTGTGCTGCGGGACGGACCGGAGTCCGGCGCCGATGCCGACTTCGCGCCGGCGCCACGGCTGCAGGACATCCCCGAACTCGTGGAGCGGGCCAGCGACCGGTTCCGGCTGATCGTCAACGGCCAGCCGCCCAAGATCCCCGCCGCCCTGGAACTGACCGTGTACCGGGTGGTGCAGGAGGCGCTGACCAACGTGCTCAAGCACGCCGGTCCGGACGCCCGGGCGACGGTGAGCCTGACGTACGCTCCGCAGGAGATCCTGGTCGACGTGGTCGACAACGGCCGCCCCGACCCCGAACAGGCCACCGATCCCGGCCACGGCCTGCGCGGGATGAATGAGCGGGTGACCTCGATGGGCGGCCGGATGGTCGCCCGGCCCCGTCCGAGCGGCGGCTTCCAGGTGACCGTCGTGCTGCCCCTGACCGCCCCGACCGCCCCACTCACCCGAGGATGATCCGATGAACCCGATCCGCGTCTTTCTCGCCGATGACCAGGAGCTCGTCCGCAGCGGCCTGCGGATGCTGATCGAGGCCGAGGACGACCTGATGGTGGTCGGGGAGGCCGCCGACGGGCGGTCCGCCGTCCAGCAGCTGATCGCGACCCCGGCCGACGTCGTCCTGATGGACATCCGGATGCCGGTGATGGACGGGGTCGAGGCGACCCGGCTGATCATCGACCAGGACCTCGGGCCGCGGGTGCTGGTCCTGACCACGTTCGACCTGGACGAGTACGTGTTCAGTGCCCTGAAGGCCGGCGCCAGCGGCTTCATGCTGAAGGACGCCCGGCCGGCCGACCTGCTCAACGCGATCCGTACGGTGGCGGCCGGCGAGGCCGTGATGGCTCCGTCGGCGACCCGACGCCTGCTCGACCACGTCCTGCCGACCCTGCCCACCAACCCCGAGGGCAACGACCCGCGGCTGGAGGTGCTGACCGATCGGGAGCGCGAGGTGCTGCAGGAGATCGCCACCGGGGCGACCAATGCCGAGATCGCGGCGAAGCTGTACATGGCCGAGGGCACCGTGAAGACCCACATCGGCAGGTTGCTGGCCAAGCTGGAGGCGCGAGACCGGGTCGGCCTGGTGCTGCTGGCCTACGAGACGGGCCTGGTGCGCCGCTGATGGCGGTGCTGCCCGACGGCCGGCCGTTGGTCGGCCGGCACGTCCGGCTCGATCCGGTCAGGCCGGACGACCTTGCGGCGCTGGCGCGGATCCTTGCCGAACCGGCGGTCTACGGCTCGGGCTACGTCATGCAGCAGCCCCCGGCGTCCCCCGCCGAGGCGCTGGCCAAGGCGTCAGTGCAGTACCTGGAGCTCGAACCGCCGGACGGCCGCGGCCGGGGACGGGTGGCGTACGCCGTCCGGCTGGTCGCTGACTCGCCGCTGGGCGGCGCCGGCGCCGTGGTCGGCTCGACGTCGCTCGGGGACGCGGACCTCGGCCACGAACGCGTCCACCTCGGCTGGACGCTCTACCACCCGTCGGTCTGGGGCAGCTGGGTGAACCCGGAGACGAAGTACCTGCTGCTGCGGCACTGCTTCGAGGATCTGGGGTTCGGTCGGGTGAAGCTGCAGACCGACGCCGTCAACACCCGGTCGCAGGCCGCGATCACGAAGCTCGGCGCGACCCGCGAGGGGGTGTTGCGGCGGCACCTGCGGCGCGAGGACGGCAGCTTCCGCGACACGGTGGTGTTCTCGGTCACCATCGACGACTGGCCCCGGGTGCGCGACGGCCTGCTGGCGCGGATCCCGCCCCGCTGAGCCGACCCCGACCCGTCGCCCGCTTCCCGACCCGGCGGCTCAGGGCCCGCCCCGTCGCCCCCAAATCGCCCGCGGCAAGGCCTTCTGTTGCAGCCGGATCGCCCCGTATCGTCAAGGGCATGTGCCGCAACATCCACACCCTCCACAACTTCGAGCCGGCTGCCACCAGCGACGAGGTGCACGCCGCCGCGCTGCAGTACGTGCGCAAGGTCGCCGGCACCACCAAGCCGTCGAAGGCCAACCAGGAGGCCTTCGACCGCGCGGTGCAGGAGGTCGCCCACATCACGCAGCACCTGCTGGACGACCTGGTCGCCACGGCGCCGCCGAAGAACCGGGAGGTTGAGGCGGCGAAGGCGCGCGAGCGGGCGATCCGGTCGGGCCGCTATGCCGGCGTCGGCTCGGCCTGACCCCGGGACAAGGCGTTTCACCGTGGCGACTGGTGGGTAAGCCCAACTCGTCCCAGCCTGTGGGGTCGGCCCTGCGCGCAGAATCACACCGCTGTAGTTATCCCCACTGTGGATAACACCTGTGGACAACTACGCCACCTCCACCAGATCATCGGCGTGCGCGGCGAGCCGCTGCACCGCCCGGCTGCAGCGCTGTCGCAGGGCCGCCGGTGACAGCCCGAGCAGCCGGGCCGCCTCCCCACCGGACAGCCCCCGGGTGTAGACCAGCGCGAGTGCGGCGTGGGAGGCCTGATCCAGCAGGTCCGCCCGTCGGGCCCGGGCCAGCACCAGTCCGGCGCGCTCCCGCGGGCCGCGGGACGGCGCGGGCAGCGCCGCCAGCCGCACCGGGTCGACCGGCACCGCACGGGTGCGTGCCCGCACCCGCTTGGCGGTGTCGAGGGCCAGGTTCGCCGCGATCCGGGCCGGGCGCCGGGACAGCGGGTAACCGCTGATGCACAGCCAGAGTTCGGCGACATAGTCGTCCAGGTCGTGCTCGCGGTCTCGCGCGGCGTCGCGCACGACCCGACCGAGCATCGCCTGAAGCACCACGCGGCGCGCCAGCGGATCCCCGCACCGAAGCAGGGCGGCGAACACCGCGTCCGGCCCGTCACGCACCGCGACCAGGACGTCGCCGACCAACTCGCCATGCAGCGCGGGTTCGCCGGCCCAGCCGGGCGGCAGTCCCTGCCCGGCGAGGACCGCCCAGTCGGCATTGAGCCGGCGAAGCGTGGGGTGAACAGCCATGGCGCCAGCCTGACGACGCGGTGTTGCCGGAGGTGTTGCCCGGGCCACCGGCGGTGTTGTCGGGCTGTTGTCAGCCGTGGCTTCGTGGGCTGAGCCTCAGGCCCCGCCCGCGCGAGACCGGGTGCCCCGGCCCGACGGGGCGCCCGGCCGTACGGGCTTGTTAACGATCTGGTTACGGCACTGTCCAGATCCCGGTCGATATCGTTATCGGACCTAGAATTTGGGTAAACACCGGCTCTTTGGTCGCCGCAAGGACCAACCCTGATCGCCCAGGGGGTTGCTCGGATATCCAGCAGCCCCCTGGTGCCATGTTCGGGGCGGGTCAGCGGGCGGCGTAGTTCTCCAGCGCCCGCGCCAGGAAGTCGGCCAGCGGGCCGGTCTCCCCATCGCGACCGCCCCGTCCGATCTCGAGCACGGGGGGCGCCGGCTCCACCGTCACCCCGGTGAACCGTGCGAGCAGGCTGCCGGAAGTGACCAGGTTGTAGAACTCCCCGCCCGGACCGACCGCCAGCGTCCGGGCGGCGTTGAGGTACCAGCCGGTCAACGGCGTCCGCACCCGCTGGCCGCTCAACAGGGTCGCCTGCAGCGGCTCGGGTTCCAGCCCACGCGCCCGCGCCTGCTCGACGAAGGCGTCGAGTTGCGGCTGGGCCGCCGCCGACTCGGCCTGCGCGGCGGCGGCCGCCAGTTCCAGCCGGCGCCGGGCGTCGGAGTGTCGCTGTTCGCGGTCGACCATGGGCCGAGAGTAGTCCCCGCGGGACGGTCGGTTCGACGCCCGCCCGACCCGGCGGTTGAACCCCCGATTAGCATGGGTGATCGTTGTGCGAAGGGAATCCATGCTGAAGCGAGTGCTCGCGACCGTCGCGGCGTGCCTGGTCACCGCCGGCTGTACCGCCCAGACCGGCACCGGCTCACCGACGGCACCGGCCAGTGAACCGACTCCGTCCCAGTCCGTCACCGCACCCCGCCAACTGCTGGCCGGAGAGTGCACCGGAACGCTCGACTCGCAGGTCAACGGCTCCACCGCGATCGAGCCGGTCGACTGCAAGGACGAACACAGCTGGGAGGTGTTCGCGGTCGTGCCGCTGCCGGGCGACAAGATGCCCTCGGCCGACACGATGCGGGTCATCGCCAACAACCGCTGCCTGCCGGCGTTCGAGGAGTTCGTCGGTGTCGAGCCGGCCTACAGCCGCTACTCCTCCGCCTTCCTCGCCCCCGATGAGCTCGGCTGGCAGGACCCGAGCCTGCGGCGGATCACCTGCCTGCTCGGCTCGCCGGAGGGCGGCCTGACCGGCAGCGCCCACAACGACTCCCGGGTCTTCCCCGAGGTCGGGGAGTGCACCGGGCCGCAGGACGTCTCCGTCCTGGACGTGAAGGTCGTCAACTGCAAGCAGAAGCACAACTACGAGGTCTACGCCGAGAAGACGATCAAGGCGAAGAAGGCCCCCACCGGCAAGGAACTCACCAAGCTGGTCAACGACGTCTGCGTCGCCGGGTTCAAAAAGTTCGTCGGGGTCGCCGCCAACAAGTCCAAGTACGAGTACACCTACTTCATCGCCGACTCCGGCCTGTGGTCGAAGATCACCGACCACCGGATCGTGTGCAGCGTCGGATCGCCCAAGGGCGGGATCAAGGGCAGCCTGAAGAACGCCAAGGCCTGACCCGGCCAGCCACCGGACAGCGCCGCTGCCGCGGGCAAGAATGGAAGCATGCTCAACTTCCCCGACGGCTGGCTGGAAAAGGCGCTGCTGATCGCGGTGGTCGTGGTGATCGCCGTGCTGCTGCGCTGGCTCGTGGTGCGCGCCATCCGGCTCGGCACCCGCCGCGCCCTGGATCGTGCCCGCTCCCATCGAACGAGCACCAACGCCGCCGGACGGATCATCGCCGCGGTCACCGGCGCCGGCCAGGAGCGCTACGAGCAGCGCACCGCCACCATGGGGTCCCTGCTCCGCAGCATCAGTGTGGTCACCATCGTCGCCATCGCCGTGATGACCATCCTCGCCATCCTCAACGTGCCGCTCGCCCCGCTGCTGGCGACCGCCGGCGTGGGCGGTATCGCGATCGGCCTCGGCGCACAGTCGGTGATCAAGGACTTCCTCTCCGGGATCTTCATGATCATGGAGGACCAGTACGGGGTCGGTGACGTGATCGACACCGGCGAGGTCACCGGCACCGTCGAGGAGGTCGGGCTGCGGATCACCCGGCTGCGCGATGCCGGCGGGCAGGTCTGGTACATCCGCAACGGCGAGATCCTGCGGATCGGCAACCAGACCCAGGGCTGGTCCACCGCGATCGCCGACGTCCCGATCGGCAACGACGAGGACGCGGTGCGCGCCCTGGAGATCCTGCGCAAGGTCGCCGACGAGGTGGAGGCGGACGGCGCCTTCGCCGACGTCCTGCTCGAGAAGCCGACCGTGGTCGGCGTGGACTCGGTCACCGCGACCGGCACCATCCTGCGGATCACCGCCAAGACCGTCCCCAACCAGCACTGGGCGGTCAAGCGGGCGCTGCTGCAGCGCAGCCTGCAGGCCCTGGGTGAGGCGGGCTACCGCGGCCCGGTCGTCCCGGCCGTCCAGGGGAGCTGAGGCTCAGGCAGGCAGCCGGGTCATCGACCGGGTGGCACCGGCGCTGGCCACGATGACGCACGCCATCGCCACCAGCTCCACCGGCGACAGCAACTCGCGCAGGATCAGCAGCGCCGAGAGCGCCGCCACGGCGGGCTCGAGGCTCATCAGGACGGAGAACGTGCCCGACGGGATGCTGCGGCGGGCGACCAGTTCGAGGCCGTAGGGGATGGTGGACGACAGCACGCCCACGCCGAGGCCGACCAGCAGCACCCACGGCTCCAGCAGCATCGCGCCGCCGGCGAGGACGCCGGGGACCAGCCAGACCACGGCGCCCACCATGCTGCCCACGGTGGCGCCGGTCAGTCCGGACCAGCGCCGCGCGACCGGTCCGGACAACAGGATGTAGCCGGCCCAGCCGGCACCGGCCAGCAGGGCATAGCCGACCCCGATCGGGTCGAGCGGAGCTGGGGACCAGCCGAGCAGCACCACCCCGGCGGCGGCCAGGATCGCCCACAACAGGTCGCGCAGGCGCCGTGAGGTGGCGACCGCGACGGCCAGCGGCCCGAGGAACTCGATGGTCACCGCCAGCCCGAGCGGGATGCGGGCGAAGCTCTGGTAGATCGCCCAGTTCATGGTGGCCAGGCAGACGCCGTAACCCAGCGCGACCCGCCACTCAGCCCAGGTGCGCCCGGCCAGTCGGGGCCGGGCGATCGCGAGGAAGACCAGGGCGGCGAAGGCCATCCGCAGCCAGGCGATCGCGGTGGGGTCGATCACGTTGAACAGCGACTTGGCGATCGCGGCACCGAACTGCACCGAGACGATGGCGGCGATCACCAGCCAGACCGGGGACAGCCAGGCGGGGAGTCGGTTCCGGGCGGTCACTGCGGCGTGCCCAGCGCGGCCACCTCGGCGTAGCGCGGGCAGTCGACCAGGTGCTCGTTCACCATCCCGACCGCCTGCATGAAGGCGTACACGATGGTCGGCCCACAGAAGCCGAAGCCCGCCTTCTTCAGCGCCTTCGACATGGCCACCGAGGTCGGGCTCTGCACCGGGATCTCGGCCAGGCTCCGCCGCTCGTACTGGACCGGGACCCCGTCCACGAAGTCCCACAGGAAGGCACTGAACCCCGGCCCGGCCTCGACCTCCTGCCAGGCCCGGGCGCCCCGGATCGCGGCCTCGATCTTGCCGCGGTGCCGGACGATCCCGGGGTCGGCCAGGCAACGCTGGACGTCGGCTTCGCCGAACTGCGCCACGCGGTCGGGGTCGAGGCCGTCGAAGGCGCGCAGGAAGGCGTCCCGCTTGCGCAGGATGGTGATCCAGGCCAAACCGGCCTGGAAGCCGTCGAGGACGAGCTTGGCGTACAGCGCCTTCGAGTCGCGCTCGGGCACTCCCCATTCGGCGTCGTGATAGGCGATGTAGAGCGGGTCCGTGCCCACCCAGCCGCAGCGCTGTGTCATGCGGACTCCTTCCGGCCGCTCATGCTAGTCGCCGCCGACGACGACCCCCGCCGGAGGCGGCGCCGCGAGCCGGACCGTGCTCAGCGAGGACTCGCCCGGCGCCACAACTTACGGCTACGGATCCGTAGATAGGCCTGCGCGAATCCGAGCCGGGAGGGCAGGATGGAAGTATGAGCACCGAAGTGCACCCGCCTGCGCCCTGGGTCCGGCACTACCAGCCCGGGGTCCCGGCCGAGATCGAGCTTCCCACCGACTCCCTGGTCGCGCTGTACGAACGGTCGGTGGCCGAGGCCGGCCCGGCCATCGCGCTGGACTTCTTCGGCCGCACCACGACCTACGCCGATCTCGGCGACCAGATCAACCGCGCTGCTGAGGGCCTGCGCCGCCTCGGCGTCCGCGCCGGCGACCGGGTGGCGCTGATCCTGCCGAACTGCCCCCAGCACGTCGTCGCCTTCTACGCGGTGCTGCGGCTGGGCGCGATCGTGGTCGAGCACAACCCGCTGTACACCCCGCGGGAACTGCGCCACATGTTCGAGGACCATGCCGCCCGGGTGGTGATCGCCTGGGACGCGGCGGTCGCCAAGCTGCGGCAGCAGCCGTCCGACATCGAGCTGGACCAGATCGTCGCGGTGAACCTGCTCAACGCCTTCCCGGCGGTGAAGCGGCTGGCGCTGAAGCTGCCGATCCCGTCCCTGCGCGCCACCCGCAACAAGCTGACCCAGCCCGCCCCGGGAACGATGAGCTGGGAGGAACTCCTGGCCGCCCCGCCGATCGACTCGGCACACCCGCGCCCGTCCGTCGACGACGTAGCGGTGATCCAGTACACCTCGGGCACCACCGGCCAGCCCAAGGGCGCCATGCTGACCCACTCCAACCTGTTCTCGAACGCGCGCCAGGGCGAGGCGTGGATGCACGGAGCGCAGTACCGCAAGGAGGTGTTCTACGCGATCCTGCCGATGTTCCACGCCTTCGGGATGACGCTGTTCCTCACCTACGGCATCCTCAAGCAGGCCAGGCTGGTGCTGTTCCCGTCCTTCGACGTCGACATGGTGGTGGACGCCGCCCGCAAGACCCCGCCGACGGTCTACTGCGCCGTCCCGCCGATCTACGAGGCGACCGCCCGCAAGGCGATCGAGAAGAAGGTCGACCTCACCTCGGTCAAGTACTGCATCTCGGGCGCGATGAACCTGCCGGACTCGACGGTCGAGTTGTGGGAGAGCGTTTCGGGCGGGCTGCTGGTCGAGGGGTACGGCATGACCGAGGCCTCACCGGTCTGCCTGGGCAACCCGTTCCACCCCTCGCGCCGGACCGGGACGATCGGCGTCCCGTTCCCGTCCACCTGGATGAAGGTGGTCTCCCCCGAGGATCCGAGCCAGGAGGTCGCCCAGGGCGAGCGCGGCGAACTGCTCATCAAGGGCCCGCAGGTCTTCATCGGCTACTGGAACAACCCGGTCGAGACCGAGAAGACCCTGCTGCCTGGCGGTTGGCTGCGCACCGGGGATGTGGTGACCGTGGACGCCGACGGCTTCACCACCATCGTCGACCGGGTGAAGGAGCTCATCATCACGGGCGGCTTCAATGTCTCCCCGAGCGAGGTCGAACTCGTGCTGCGCGCGCACCCCGCGGTCAAGGACGCCGCGGTCGTCGGGCTGCCGGCCGAGACCGGTGGCGAGCGCGTGGTGGCCGCGATCATGCTGCAGGAGGGCGAGTCGGCCGACGCCACCGAGCTGCGCGCCTTCGCCCGCGACCGGCTGGCCGGCTACAAGGTTCCGCGCGCCTTCTACGTGCTGGACGACCTGCCCCGCTCGATGCTGGGCAAGGTGCTGCGCAAGGAGGTCCGCGACAGCCTCGCGGACGCCACCCCGCTCAGCTGACCAACCCGCACGCGGGGACGGCCCCGGCGCATGTGGACGGTCCTGCGGCACACAGGGACGGTTCCGCTGTGCCGCAGGACCGTCCCCGTGTGTCAGCGGGGCTCGTCGACCAGCTCGATGTCGGGCTCGTGGACGGCACCGCGGGGCCACTCCCAGTTGTTGCGGCGCAGCAGGTACAGCCCGGCAACCGCCACCGCGATGAAGCAGGCGATCGAGCCGATGGCGATCGTCCAGCGCGGCCCCCACGCGTCACCGATCCAGCCCAGAATGGGCGAGCCGATCGGCGTCCCGCCCAGGAAGACCGCGCTGTACAACGCCATCACCCGCCCGCGCATCGCCGGTTCGACGGCCAGCTGCACCGACGCGTTGGCCGCCGTCATCACGGTGAGCGCCAAGAGCCCGGTCGGCACCAGCAGCACGACGTAACTGACGTAGCCGGGAGCGAGGGCGAGCACCGCGGTAACCACGGCGAAGCCAAGCAGGGAGCCGAGAATGAGCCGCAGTCGGGGCAGCGTGCGGCGCGCGGCGATCAGGCCGGCGGTCAGCGAGCCGATCGCCATGATGGAGCCCATCAGGCCGAACTCCTCAGCCCCGACCTTGAACACCGCGGTCGCCATCAGCGAGTTGGTGAGCTGGAAGTTGAGGCCGAAGGTGCCCAGCATGAAGACCACGAACATCACCAGCATGATCTCCGGGCGTTGCCGGACGTAGCGCACCCCGTCGCGGATCGCGCCCTTGCCCCGGACGGTCGGTGCCGGCGTCAGCTCGTGGGCACGCATCAACAACAGGGCTGCGATCACCGCCAGGAAGCTGGCCGCGTTCACCAGCAGCGAGATGCCGACCCCCCACCAGGCGATCGTCAGGCCCGCCACCGCCGGCCCGATCAGCCGGGCGGCGTGGAAGGACGTGGTGTTGAGGCCGACCGAGTTCGCGATCAGTCGCCGGGGCACCATCTCGGGAGCGAAGGCCTGCCGGGCCGGGCCGTCGAAAGCAGCCGCAACCCCCTGCAGGGTTGCCAGCAGGTAGACCTGCCACAGCGTGATCGACCCGCCCAGGACCAGACCCGCCAGCACGAAGCCGGTGATCGCCATCGCGACCTGGGTGAGCAGCAGCACCTGCCGCTTGTCGAACCGGTCGGCGACGGTACCCGCCCAGGGGGCGAGGACGGCGGTGGGAAGGAACTGCAGTCCGGTGACGAGACCGAGCGCGACCGCCGAGTTGTCGGTGAGCATGGTGAGGACGAGCCAGTCCTGCGCCACCCGCGCCATCCAGGTGCCGATGTTGGAGACGAAGCCGCCGGTCCAGAACAGCCGGTAATTGTGCACCCCGAACGAGTCGAACATCCCGACCCGTTCGGCGGCCAGCGCTGCCGTCACGCGAGCACCCGCCGGCTCAGCAGGTCGGCCGCCTGCCGCAGGATCTCGAGCTCCTCCGGCTCCAGGTCCTTCAACTTCGCGTACATCCAGTCGTCTCGTGCCCGGGCGACCCGTTTCAGGACGTCGCGGCCGGCATCGGTGATGCTCAGCACCTTGCAGCGGCCGTCGGTCGGGTGGTCGGTGCGGGCGATCAGGCCGGCCTCGGCCAGCGCGTTCGCGGTCCGGGTCAGGCTGGGGGCGCTGATCTGCTCCAGTTCGGCGAGTTCGCCGGGGGTCTTCGGCCCGGCCATCAACTTGCCCAGGACGCTGACCTGGTGCGGCGGGATCTCCGCGCTCGGTTCGAAGCGGACGCGGCGGCTCACCTGCTGGCAGGCGATCCGCAGTTCGTTGGCAAGGCTGGCACGGGCAAGAGTCACGAATGCTTAGCCTAGCTCATTAGCCCGGCTAAGGAAAATGCTCACCAGGCGGCGAGCCACCGTCCGATCGCGGGATGGTCGAGCCCGGGCAGCACCCAGTCGGCCACCAGGTGCCCGTCATGGGTGGGGACGGCGACGGTCGCCAGGCCGGCCGCCTGCGCGGCCGCCAGGCCGGTGGCGGAGTCCTCGAAGGCCACCGCTGCGGCCGGGTCGGCCCCCAGCAGGCGGCACGCGAGCAGGTACGGATCCGGGGCCGGCTTCGGGCTGGCCACGTCGTCGGCGGTCACCACGGCGTCGAACTGGCCGCCCAGTCCCGCCCGCTCCAGCGACAGCGCGACCACCAGGGCCGGCGAATTGCTCGCCACCGCCACCGGCACCCCGCGGGAGAGCAGCCCCGCCACCAGGTCGACGGCCCCGGGCAGCGCCCGCGTCTCCACCGCGAGCAGGCCCTCGACGGTGTCGAGGAGTTCCTCGTACAAGGCGTCGGTGCCGTCGGGGCCACCGAACCGCTCGGCCATCATCGCCGCCGAGTCCCGGACGCTCACGCCCAGGAAGAGCTTCCGCTCGGCGTCGCCGTACGGCAGCCCCCGGCGGCGGAAGAGCTCCGCCTCGGCCTGCTCCCAGCTCGGTTCGGTGTCGACCAGGAGCCCGTCACAGTCCAGCACCACGGCGGCCGGGCGGTCGTCCAGCCGGGTCGGCCAGGGCTTGCTCACTGCGGGTCCCGCGGCTGCTGCTGCCACCAGGCGAGCAACTCCTCGCGGGCACGCTCCTCCCCCAGCGGCCCTTCGTCGATCCGCCGCTCCAGCAGGAACCGGTAGGCCTGCCCCACCACCGGGCCGGGCCCGATGCCGAGCAGCTCCATGATCTGGGCCCCGTCCAGGTCGGGACGCATCGCGGCGAGCTCCTCCTGCTCGGCGAGCGCGTCGATCCGCCACTCCAGTTCCTCGTAGCTGCGCTGCAGCGCGGCCGCCTTGCGGGCATTGCGGGTGGTGCAGTCGGACCGGGTCAGGATGTGCAGCCGCTCCAGCTGGTCGCCGGCGTCCCGGACGTAGCGGCGCACCGCCGAGTCGGTCCAGTTGCCCTCGCCATAGCCGTGGAAGCGCAGGTGGAGTTCCACCAGCCGGCTCACCGCCTTGACCTGCTCGGTCGGGAAGCGCAGCGCCTGCATCCGCTTGCGGACCAGCTTGGCCCCGACCACGTCGTGGTGGTGGAAGCTGACCTTGCCGCCGGGCTCGAAGCGCCGGGTGGCGGGCTTGCCGACGTCGTGCAGCAGGGCGGCGAGCCGGTTGACGATGTCGGGTGCGTGCCCGCGCCGCTTCTCCAGCTCGATGGCCTGGTCGAGCACGGTCAGCGAGTGCTGGTACACGTCCTTGTGACGGTTGTGCTCGTCGCGCTCCATCCGCAGGGCGGGCAGCTCGGGCAGCACGATCTCGGCGATCCCGGTCTCCACCAGCAGGTCGAGTCCGGGCCGCGGGTCGTCGGTGAGCAGCAGCTTCACCAGCTCGTCGCGGATCCGTTCGGCCGAGACGATCTCCAGCCGGGGCGCCATCGCCGTCATCGCCTCGACCACCTCCGGATCGCACCGGAAGCCGAGCTGGGAGGTGAACCGGGCGGCCCGCATCATCCGCAACGGGTCGTCGGAGAAGGACAGCTCGGCAGCGGCCGGCGTCCGGATCCTGCCCTCGGCCAGGTCGTTCAGCCCGCCGAACGGGTCGAGCAGCTCGCCGGTCGGCATCGAGACCGCCATGGCGTTCACGGTGAAATCGCGCCGCACCAGGTCGCCGCCCAGGTGATCACCGAAGACGACCTCCGGCTTGCGGGAGTGGTCGGTGTAGCTGTCGGCGCGGAAGGTGGTGATCTCCACCAGCCAGGTGGTGCCGTCGGGGTCCTGCAGCTGGCAGGCGATCGTGCCGAACGCCCGTCCGACGTCCCAGGTGACCCTGGTGACCTGGCGGACCAGGCGTTCGATCTCGTCCGGGCGGGCGGACGTGGTGAAGTCGAGGTCCCCCGACAGCCGGCCCAGCAGGGCGTCGCGGACGGAGCCGCCGACCAGGTAGAGCTCCTGGCCCGCCTGCTCGAACAGGCCGGCCAGCCGGGCCATCGCAGGGCTGCCCCCGCGGACGGCGTCCAGGGCGGCGCGCTGGGTTGAGGTCAGGTCGGGCACGACCGTTGAGTCTAGCGTGGCGGTCCGCGGCGCCCCGGGTCGCGCCTCAGCGCAGCAGGTAGGGCTCCAGGGCGGCGTGGACGGTCGCGGCGAAGTCGTCGGCGGTGCCCCAGTCGAAGCTGAGCAGCGCCCCCTGACCACCACCGGACCCGGTGTAGCCCACCCAGGTCTGGCCGTTGACGTTCTCGAGCACCACCGTGAGGCTGGCCCGGCTGGAGTTGCGCATGTAGTACTTCTCGAAGACCAGCAGCACCACTTCGCGTCCGTCGGTGGCGCGGTTGGCGTACTCGCCGACGCATTCCACGCTGGTGCCGGACGCCTGGACCTGGTTCTTGACCACCGTGGCGGCCTGCGACGGGGTGAGCCCGATCGTGCTTGTGTACATCCCCACCTCCTGACGGCGGCCATGATGCCAGTTGGCGGGTCCGGCGCGCTGCCCGGTCAGCGGTGCCCCGGCGGCCCGCGTCGCGCCCGTACGATGGAACGGTGAGACGGACGCCCGGGGGATTGAGGCGCGCCGTCGCGATCGTCGTCGGGCTGCTCGTCGCCGGGGTCGCGGCGGTCGCGGCACCACAGGCCGCTGCGGCGGCACCGACGGTCGGCGTCGAGATCACCTCGGTGAGTGTCTCCGGCTCCTCGCCGTCCGACACCGTCGAGTTGCGCGGTCGGGTGACCAACCCTGCCGGCGCCCTCGTCTACGGAGTGCGGGTCGCCATGTGGCGCTCCCGCGACCCGATCGATGACCTCGAGGGGGTGCGCCGGGCTGTCACGTCGCCGCCGTGGGGGGTGATCCTGCCCGGCGGCTACGCCAAGGTGACCGAACAGTCGGACGCCTTCGCGCCCGGTGCCAGCGCTGACTTCGTGCTGAGCGCCACCCTCGACGAACTCGGCTTCGACTCCCAGGGGCGCGCCTACGCGGTCGGCGTCCGCGTCCTGGGCACCACCGACGGCGGGATCAGCTTCGGCAACATCGGGCAGACCTCGACGGTGGTTGCCGTCCCGGGCACCGACCCGGTGCCGGTGACCCGGCTCGTCGTGCTCAGCGCCCCGCCCACCAGGATCACCCCCGGTGTCTTCCGCAGCGAGGAGCTCGCCACCCAGCTGCGCGGCCGGCTCGACACCCTGCTGACGGCCGCCGAGCGGGAGGGGATGTCCTGGCTGATCGACCCCGGCCTGTACGACGAGGTGGCCGACATGGCGGGCGGCTACCAGGTCAGCCAGGACGGCGAGCTGGTCGAGGGGACCGGACGGGAGGTGGCGTCGGCCTGGCTGGAGCGCTTCGGAAAGCTCGACCAGGACGCCGGCGCCCGCACGCTGTTCAGCCTGCCGGACCTCACCGGAGCGGCGCTGGCCGACGATCCGGATGTGCTGGCCCGCGCGCTGACCGCCACCACCAGGCTGACCAGGCTGAACCGGCTGCCGATGGTCCTGGTCCCGACCGGCACGGAGTACACCCCCGAGCTGGAGAGCTACCTGGCCACCAGTGGCTCGGCCGGCCTGCTCGCCGGCAACCTGCTGACCGCAGGCGCCTTCCAGACCTCGCCGAGCGGTCGGCCGGTGCTGGCGGCGGTCGCGAGCCTCGACCAGGCCCCGGCCAGCGTCGCCGGGGTACAGCTCGTGCTCGCCGAGACCGTGGTGGCCGGCGAGTCCGGCCAGCTGCGGATCCTTGACGAACCGGCCGACCTGATCGCCGATGCGGCCACGACGACGCCCTGGATGACCAACCGCCGGCTGGACGAGCTGCTGACCTCCCAGCCGTCCGGGACCGCCGACTTCAGCCCGGCCAGCCCCAAGACCCTCAGCGCCGGGCAGTTCGAGCAGGTCTCCGGCCTCGAGCAGCAGTTCGCGTCCTACGCCCAGCTCGTCCCCGACTCCAGCCTGCCGCGCCAGGCCGCCGGTCTGCTGACCCGGGCGGTGTCGAGCTGGTGGGTCGACGACCGGCCGGGCTACGACGCAATGCTCGGCTCGATCGACTCCCTGGTCGGGGCGGACGCCCTGGCCGATGCGGTCAGCCTGGACGCCAGCCCGCGGTTCGTGATGTCCTCGCGCACCAACCAGTTCCCGCTCACCCTGGTCAACCACCTCGACGAGCCGATCCGGGTCAAGGTCGTGATCGACACCGACAACCCGCAGCGGCTGACCATTCCTGACACGCCGGCGGTGACGATCCCTGCCCGGGCGAGCCTCTCGGTGACCGTCGAGCCCGAGGCCAGCGGCAACGGGATCGCCATCGCCCGCGCCTGGGTCGCGACCGAGAACGGCCGCCGGGTGACCGACCCGGTCCGGATCACGATCGAGATGACCGACCTGGGTGTCATCGGCTGGGTGATCGTGATCGGTTCCGGTGCGGTCGTGCTGGGCGCCACCGCGCTGCGGGTCTGGCAGGTGCGCCGCCGTCCGGCCGCCCCCGCCGGCGCGGAGCCGGTGCCGGGGAGCGAGCCGCAGGACGAGCTGGCACCCGGCGGACCGGACCAGGCCGACCCGGGACCCGCCCATGGCTGAGGCAAGCGGCGGGAGGCGGCTGCTGAAAGCCACGGCGGTGATGGCCTCCGGCACCATGGCCTCCCGCGTCCTGGGCGTCGTCCGCACCATGATGCTCGCCTTCGTGCTGGGCAACGGCGCGCTGCGCGCCGAGGTCTTCACGCTGGCGATGACGGTGCCCAACTCGCTCTACATGCTGCTGGCGGGCGGCACCCTGAACAACGTCCTGGTGCCGCAGATCGTCCGCGCCGTGGTGCACGACCAGGACAAGGGCAAGGCCTTCATCGACCGGATCATGACGGCGTTCATCGTCGCGCTCGGGGTGCTCTCCGTGCTGCTGACGCTGGCGGTGCCGTGGGTGATGAGCCTGTACGCCAACCCGGTCTGGCGGACGGAGGCGATGGCCGAGCAGTGGCAGTCGCTGCTGCTGATGAGCTACATCACGATGCCGCAGATCTTCTTCTACGGCGTCTTCTTCCTGATCGGCCAGGTACTCAACGCCAAGGACGTGTTCGGCCCGATGATGTGGGCGCCGATCGTCAACAACGTGGTCGCGATCGGCGTCTTCGGCCTCTACATCGGGATCTGGGGCACCAACGTCGCCCGCGGCGCCGCGTTCACCAACCAGCAGGTGGTCCTGCTGGCCGTCGGGTCGAGCCTCGGCATCGCGCTGCAGACCCTGGTCCTGCTGCCGTACCTGAAGAAGGCCGGCATCCGCTACCGGCCCCGGTTCGACCTGAAGGGGACCGGGCTCGGCCGCACCTTCCACATCGCCAAGTGGATGGTCGGCTATGTCGCGCTGACCTCGCTGGCGCAGGTGGTGGTGACCAACCTGGCCTCGACCGCGGCCCCGATGGGCACCGGCGGTGCCGGCATCACGGCCTACCAGAACGCCTACCTGATCTGGATCCTGCCGCACTCGCTACTCACCGTCTCCCTCGCCACAGCCATGCTCCCGGCCGCCTCCCGGGCGGCGGTCGCCGGCAATCTCGCCGGGGTGACCTCCGAGACCACCCGGGCGGTCCGGCTGGCCACCACGTTCCTGGTGCCGGCCAGCCTGGGCCTGCTGGTGCTGGCCGACCCGATCACCCGGGTGCTGTTCGGCAACGGCAATGGCGCCGACGACTACCACTACGTCGCCTGGGCGCTGATGGCCTTCGCGGTCGGGCTGGTGCCGTTCACCGTCCAGTACCTGTACTTGCGCGCCTTCTACGCGATCGACAACACCCGCACCCCGTTCCTGCTCCAGATCGCCATCTCGGGCGCGAACGCGGCGGTCGCGGTGGCCCTCGTGCTCCCCTTCGACGACCCGGGGACGGTGGCCGCCCGGCTCGCCCTGTCGTACTCGGTGGCCTATGTGCTGGGGCTCTACCTCACCCACCGTGCGCTCGGCCGGCGGATCCCCGGCCTGGCCGGACGCGACACCGTCCAGCACCTGGTGCGGCTGCTGGTGGCTGCCGTCCCGGCCGCGCTGGTCGCCTGGGCGGTGAACCTGGGCCTGGCTCGCCTGGGCGGGCTGGGCTGGCAACTGCTCGGCCTGGCGGTCGCGGCCGGGCTGGCGGTGATCGTGTTCTTCTTCACCGCCAAGCAGCTGCGGATCCCCGAGGCGGCCGAGTTGCTCTCGGTGCTGCGCCGGCGGCCTGCCCCGGCCGAGGAGGCGGAGGTCCCGCTGGCGGTCGAGGAACTGGTCGCAGACGGTCTCCCCGTGCCGGGCGAGGAGCCGGTCGAAACCCCGGGTCCGGCGCCGGCCGCGGCGGTGGCCGGCCCGGATCCTGACCGGGACGACGCCGACCAGCCCGACCACCCACCGGCCGCCGTCCTGGACTTCCCGCCGCCGGACGTCCCCGCGCCGGTCGAGGACCTGGCCGCCGAGCCGACCAACCTGATCGACATCGGCCGGGCGCTCGCCGGCCGCTACCGGCTGGCCGAGTTGCTGGCCGAGAGCGACGGGCTGCAGACCTGGCGGGCCGATGACACCGTCCTGACCCGTCCGGTGCTGATCCACCTGCTGGCCGAGGGCGATCCCCGCACCGAGGACCTGCTGGACGCCGCGCGACGGGCGGCACTGGCCACCGACTCCCGGTTCCTGCGGGTGCTGGATGTGGTGCGCCCGTCCCCCGGCGAGCACGGCGCCTACATCGTCTACGAGTACGCGACCGGCCAGACCCTGCAGCTGGTGCTGGCCGGTGGGCCGCTGACCGGGGTGGAGACGGCCTGGGTGGTCCGCGAGGTGTCGGACGCCCTGGTCGGGCTTCACGCCGACGGCCTTCACCACCGCCGGCTCTCCCCGGCGACCGTCCTGATCACCGCCAGCGGGAACGTCAAGGTCACCGGGCTGCTGGTCGACGAGGTGCTCTCCGGGGAACCGTCCGACCCCGCCGACGGCGAGGCGGCCGATGTGGCGGCGCTGGGCCGGCTGCTGTACGCCTGCCTGGTCGCCCGCTGGCCGGGTGGTGACGCCTACGGGCTGCTGGCGGCGCCGACGTCAGATGGTCGCCTGCTGCTGCCCAGCCAGGTGCGGACGGGCGTCGCCCATCCGGTCGACGTGGTGGTCGACCGGATCCTGTCGCCGCGGCCCCGCCAGAACGCGTCGCGGCTCACCACCGCCGCCGAGGTCACCACCGAGCTGTCGCTGGTGCTCGGCCCGATCAGCTCAGCGGCCGACCTGCGGCTGCGGCTGGATCGCGGTCAGCCCGACGGTGCCCCCGCTGTCTCGGCGGTGGCTCCTCCCGTGCCGACCCCGGCCCGGCCCCGGTTCGAGGTGAGCGAGGAGCTGCCCGAGGACTTCCTGTTCACCGACCCGGGCCCGGCGGCGATCGCCGAGGACACCCCGCCGCCGTACACCCCGGTGCCGCCGCCGGCCAGCCCTGCCGGCGGTCCGGCGACCCCGCGGTCCCCCGTGCCGCCGCCCAGACCGATCCGCCGTCCGGCTCGCGCGGGACTGCTCATCCTGGCCGGGGCGGTCGCCATCGTCGCGATCATCTGGCTGGTGTCTGTCCTGGTCGGCGGAGGCGAGGGTCCGAACCCGGAGGAGCCGACGATCCAGGCCCCGACCGCCGTCCAGATCGCGGCGGCCACCGACTTCGACCCCCGCGCGGACGGCGGCAGCGCTCAGGAGAACCCCAAGCAGGTGGTGGCCGCCATCGACGGCGATCCGGAGACGACCTGGCGGACCGAGCGGTACCGCACGCTGCCGACCCTGGGCGGCCTGAAGCCCGGAGTCGGGTTGGTACTCGATCTGGGCGAGGCGACCTCGGTGCGGATGGTCCGGCTGACCCTGGTCGGCGGCCCGACCGCGGTCGAGGTCCGGGTGCCCGCCGAGCCGGCGACCGGCGAGGCGCCGATGGAGTCGGAGCAGCAGTGGCGCAAGGTGCAGCGGGCCGAGTCCGGCAGCGGCCGGTTCGAGCTCGGCTTCGACGCGGAGGTGACCCGCTACGTCCTGGTCTACCTGACCGAACTGCCCCCGGTCGGCGACGACTACTATCGCGGCGAGGTCGCCGAGGTGGCGGTGCTGGGATGAGCGAGGCCGACGACCAGGCCCTGCTGGCCGCGCACGTCGCCGGCGACCCGGACGCCTTCACCGAGCTCTTCTCCCGCCACGCTGACCGGCTGTGGGCGCTGGCGCTGCGGACGCTGCAGCACCCGGCCGACGCCGAGGAGGTGCTGCAGGAGGCGATGCTGGCGGCCTTCCGGCGAGCCGGCTCCTTCCGCGGCCAGGCAGCGGTGGGGACCTGGCTGTACCGGATCGTGCTGAACGCGTGCTTCGACCGGCTGCGCCGGGCCAAGGCCCGGCCGGCCTACCCCGGGGGTCTGGGTGAGGAGGTGGTCGCCGGACTGCCCGGCAGCCAGGCGGGACCGGAGGAGACGCTGCTGCGCCGCGAACTCGCCGCGGAGGTGGAACGGGCCCTGGCCGGACTCGGACCCGACCAGCGGGCCGCCCTGATCCTGGTCGACCTCGAGGGACGCTCTGTCGAGGAGGCGGCGGCGATCCTCGGCTGCGCGCCGGGAACCGTGAAGAGCCGCTGCTCCCGCGGGCGGGCCCGGCTGGCGCCACTGCTGAAGCACCTGGTGGAGGTCTGATGGGAACCGAACTGCCCCCTGATGCGTCCGACCCGGTGTCGCCGCCCGTCGAGGAACCCATGCCACACGAACCCGCCGAGGACGCCGATCTCCCGCCGGAGGTCGACGCTGCCATCCGGCACCTGCTGTCCACTCAGCCCGGACCACCGATCCCGGCCGCGGTCCGCGACCGGATCGCCCGGGCGCTGCAGGACGAGGCCGCCACTCGCGCGGCCCTGGTCGGCAATGACGCCGATCCGGCCCCGGCCGCCAGCCCGCTCGACAAGATCGTCGACCCGGTCCGGGACCGCGAGAACCTGTCCTGAGGGTCGGAGCGAGCCGATTTTCGAAAACCGCCAAGAGTTGCCGCGGAGGGATGTCCGGCGAGGGAAAATGCGCGGAGGGGTCGGTAACGGTATCGAAATCGTTATCGCACCGAGATATGTTGCGGTTGACCGCATACTCGGCGCACTTCTACGCTGAGAGCGCCTAGCCATTTTCGACCGTTCGGTCGAAACTTTCGAGAGGTTCAAGGATGAACAAATTCACGTCAAGGGGGCTCGCAGGTCTCGCCGCAACGGCGGTGGCCCTCGGCCTGGCCGGTTGCTCTCCGGCTCCGAGCCCTGCACCCTCGTCTCCCAGTGAGACCGGCTCCGCGGCGCCCAGCGCTCCGGTCGAGCAGGTCACCATTCGCATGTGGCACAACGGGACCGCCGATCCGCTGAAGGGCATCTGGGACAAGGCGGCGCGTGACTTCGAGGCGTCGCACCCCGGCGTCACCATCGAGGCCACGGGCTACCAGAACGAGGAGCTCCAGCGCACCCTGATCCCGCAGGCCCTGCAGGCCGGCGGCGACGCGGCGCCCGACGTCTTCCAGGTCTGGCCGGGCGGCGAGGTTCGCGCCCAGGTCGAGGCGGGTTACCTGAAGGACCTGACCACCGCTGCTGCCGACACCATCTCCAAGTTCGGTGGCGTCGCCAAGCCGTGGGAGGTTGACGGCAAGCAGTACGGCCTGCCCTTCACCTTCGGCATCACCGGCGTCTGGTACAACAAGGACCTCTTCGAGAAGGCCGGCATCACCGGCACGCCGAAGACCCTGACCGAGCTCAGCGACGCCGTCGCCAAGCTCAAGGCCATCGACGTCGTCCCGATCGCGGTCGGCGCCAAGGACAAGTGGCCGGCCGGCCACTGGTGGTACCAGTTCGCGCTGAACACCTGCTCTGTCGAGACCCTGCAGACCGCCATCCCGGCGCTCAACTTCGACGATCCGTGCTGGGTCGAGGCCGGCAACAAGCTCAAGGAGTTCGTGGGCACCGATCCCTTCCAGAAGGGCTTCCTGGCCACCTCCGCCCAGCAGGGCGCTGACTCCTCCGCCGGCATGGTCGCCAACGGCAAGGCCGCGATGGAGTTCATGGGTGCCTGGAACGCGGGCCAGATCGGCTCCCTCGCTCCCGATGCCAAGGTCCCGGCCTTCCTCGGCTGGTTCCCCTTCCCGAGCATCCCCGGCACCGCCGGTGACCCGACCATCACCATGGGTGGCGGCGACGCCTTCGGCGTGTACAAGGACGCTCCTGACGTCGCGGTTGAGTTCGCCCAGTACCTGGTCAGCGACGAGGTCCAGAAGGCCTTCGCCGCCGCCGGTTCCGGCATCCCGGCCAACCCGGCCGCTGCCGAGGCCCTGACCGACGAGAACCTGAAGGCGATCGCCTCCGGTCTGGCCGGCTCGTCCTACGTCCAGCTGTGGCTCGACAGCGCGCTCGGTCCGGAGTTCGGCAACCCGCTGAACGACGCGATCGTCAACCTGATGGGCGGCAAGGGCACTCCCGAGGACATCGTGAAGGCCCTCAAGGACACTGCAGCGAAGCTGTAAGTTCCATGGCAGACACCACACTGGCAGGGCCCGCGGTCTCCGCGGGCCCTGCCCCCGCCAACCGGAGGAAGCCCCGCGCGGGCGCGACCCGCAAGTGGGTGGAGATCGGCGTCTTCGCCGGCCCCGCCCTGGTCGTCTTCCTCACCTTCGTCATCCTGCCGGTCGTTCTCGCGGCCGTGTACAGCCTCTTCAACTGGAACGGCCTCGGCCCGCTCGAGCGGTTCATCGGGTTCGACAACTACATCGAGGCGTTCACTGACTCGGACTTCCTGCAGGCGATCGGGAACAACTTCTCGATCCTCATCGCGTCGATCCTGATCCAGGGTCCGCTCGCGATCGCCGCAGCGATGCTGCTCAACCGCAAGCTGAAGGGCCGCGCGTTCATCCGCGCCGCGATCTTCGTGCCGTACGTCCTGGCCGAGGTCATCGCGGGTCTGTCGTGGAACCTGCTGCTGTCCCCCGACGGCTTCATCAACGCCATGCTCGAGATGGTCGGTCTCGGAGAGCTCGCCCGCCCCTGGCTGGGTGACCCCGACATCGCCCTGTGGGTGATGTTCGGCATCATCTCCTGGAAGTACCTCGGGTTCGCGATCCTGATCATGCTCGCCGGCCTGCAGGGTGTGCCCGACGAGCTCCACGAGGCGGCCGCCATCGACGGCGCCGGCTGGTGGAAGGCCCAGTGGTTCATCACCCTGCCGCTGCTCGGCCCGACCATCCGGATCTGGGTCTTCTTGTCGATGATCGGCTCGCTGCAGCTGTTCGACATGGTCTGGGTCACCACGCGTGGCGGCCCCCTGAATGCGACGAACACGATGGCGGTGTACATGATCGTGAACGGCCAGACCCGGCCGGGCTACGGCAGCGCCATCGCCGTCATCCTGTTTGTGATCTCACTGACCGTCGCGCTGGTCTACCAGCGCCTTGCCATGCGCCGGGATTTGGCCGGCTCCGTCACGAGGGGGGTGCGCTGACATGGCCACCGCAGTAGCCACTGCCACTGAGCAGCGTCCGCCGGTGCGTGCCAAGTCCGCCTTCAGCTGGTCCTCGCCGCTGATCTACGTGATCGCCTACATGATCGTCGTGGTCTCGGTCGTGCCGGTGCTGTACGTCTGGCTCAACGGCTTCCGCACCAACGCCGACATCAACGCCAACCCGGCGGGCTGGCCCAACCCGTGGTCAGTGGTCAACTACGTCAACGTCCTCGGTTCGGAACGGTTCTGGGGCTCGCTGTTCTCCTCCGGCGTCGTCGCGGTCGGTACGACGCTCGGTGTCTGCGTCCTGGGCATCATGGCCGCCTTCGTGATCGCCAAGTACAACTTCCGCGGCCGCGGCGCGTTGTACTCGGTCTTCGCGGCTGGCCTGATGTTCCCGCTGACGGTTGCCTCCCTGCCGCTGAACCTGCTGATTCGCAGTCTCGGGCTGCACGGCACCTTCGCCGGCGTGATCCTGCCGCAGATCGCCTTCGCGCTGCCGACGACGATCATCATCCTGGTGCCCTTCCTGAAGGCCATCCCGGATGAGCTGGAGGAGGCGGCGTCGATCGACGGCGCATCGCGGATCGGCTTCTTCTGGCGGATCATGCTGCCGCTCTCGATGCCGGGCCTGACCACCGTGGGTGTGCTGGCCTTCATCGGCTCGTGGAACGCGTACCTGCTGCCGTTGCTGATCATGGCTGCCGGCGGCATGCCGCAGAACCTGTGGACGCTGCCGCTGGGTGTCACCCAGTTCGCGACCCAGTACTCGCAGGACACCGGTGCGGTGCTCGCCTACACCTCGTTGTCCATGCTTCCGGCGCTGCTGTTCTTCATCGCCGCGGAGAAGCGCATCGTGGGCGGGCTCACCGGAGCTGTGAAGGGATGACAGTGTCACAGGTCAGGGCCACGGGGGCGTGGCACGACACCACCCTGCCGGTGGCCGAACGGGTGGACGCCCTGATCGCCGAGATGAGCGTGACGGAGAAGGTCGCACAGCTCTACGGCATCTGGGTCGGCGCGTCCGCCGACGGCGAAGAGGTGGCGCCCAACCAGAACGAGATGACCGAGCAGATCGACCTCGACGTCCTGCTCCCGCGCGGCCTGGGTCAGTTGACCCGGCCGTTCGGGACGGCGCCCGTCGACCCGGCGGTCGGGGCGGTCTCCCTGCTGCGCACCCAGCAGCGGATCATGGAGGAGAGCCGGCTCGGCATCCCCGCCATGGCGCACGAGGAGTGCCTGGCGGGCTTCGCCGCCTGGCAGGCCACGGCGTACCCGGTACCGCTGTCGTGGGGGGCCACCTTCGATCCCGAGTTGATCGAGGAGATGACCGCCCGGATCGGACAGGACATGCGGTCCCTGGGCATCCACCAGGGGCTCGCTCCCGTCCTGGACGTGATCCGCGACCAGCGCTGGGGCCGGGTCGAGGAGACCATCGGCGAGGACCCGTACCTGGTCGGCAAGGTGGCCGCGGCCTACATCCGTGGCCTCGAGTCCGCCGGCATCGTGGCCACCCTGAAGCACTTCGTCGGCTACTCGACCTCCCGGGCGGGGCGGAACCTGGCCCCGGTGTCGATGGGGCCGCGGGAACTGGCCGATGTCATGCTGCCGCCGTTCGAGATGGCGATCCGCGAGAGCGGCGTCCGCTCGGTGATGAACAACTACACCGACATCGACGGCATCCCGGTGGCTGCGGACGAAGCCTTGCTCACCGGTCTGCTGCGCGACACCTGGGGGTTCGACGGCACCGTCGTCTCCGACTACTTCGCGATCGGCTTCCTGCACACCCTGCATGCGGTCGCGGCGGACTTCACCGCCGCCGCCGGGCTGGCGCTGGAAGCCGGGATCGACGTCGAACTGCCTTCGATCAAGGCGTTCAACGCCGACCTGGTCGCCGCGGTCGAGGCGGGCGAGATCGACGAGGCGCTGATCGACCGGGCGCTGCGCCGGGTGCTCACCCAGAAGGCGCAGTTCGGGATGCTCGATCCGGACTACTCCCCCGTCCCGCCGGCCCTGGCCGACGTGGACCTGTCGGACCTGTCCGGGCTGCGCGGCACCATCGACCTCGACTCCCCGGCCAACCGCGAGGTGGCCCGGCGGATCGCCGAGGAGGCGGTGGTCCTGGTGCGCAACGACGGCGTCCTGCCGCTGGCGGCGCCGGGCCGGATCGCGGTTATCGGCCCCAACGCCGACGACCCGCACGCCGTGCTGGGCTGCTACTCCTTCCCGCTGCATGTCGGGGTGCGCTACCCCGACCTGCCGCTGGGGTTGGCCCTGCCGACCCTGAAGGAGGCGCTCACCACCGAGTTCCCGCAGTCGGTCATCGACCACGTCCGCGGCACCTCGGTGGACGGCGGTGAGACCGACGAGTTCGAGGACGCGCTGGCGGCCGCCCAGGCTGCGGACGTGGTGGTGCTCGCGCTGGGCGACCGGGCCGGACTGTTCGGCCGCGGTACCTCGGGTGAGGGCTGCGACGCCGAGACCCTGGCCTTGCCGGGCGCGCAGCAGGAGTTGCTGGACGCGGTGATCGCCACCGGCACTCCCGTCGTCGTGGTGATGCTGGCCGGACGCCCGTACGCGCTGGGTGAGGCGCCGGACACGGCCGCTGCGATCCTGCAGGCCTTCTTCGCGGGCGAGGAGGGCACCGGCGCGATCGCCGGGGTGCTGAGCGGACGGGTGAACCCGAGCGGTCGGCTGCCGGTCTCGATCCCCGCCCAGGCCGGTGCGCAGCCGTCCACCTACCTGGCGGCTCCGCTGGCGCGGCGCAACACGGTGTCGAACATCGATCCGACCCCGGCCTTCCCGTTCGGCCACGGCCTGGGCTACGCGCCCTTCGAGTGGACCGATCCGCAGGCCTCGGCGACCGAGGTGGACACCGACGAGTCGGTGACCGTCTCGATCCGGGTGGCCAATATCGGCGACCGGGACGGCGTCGAGGTGGTGCAGCTGTACCTGCACGACCCGTACGCCTCGGTGGTGCGTCCGGTGCAGCGGCTGATCGGGTTCGCCCGGGTGCCGCTGGC
>JAEZHJ010000196.1 GCA_023436925.1 Actinomycetes bacterium | reverse complement strand
CGGCAAAGCCGTGCCCGGCGACGCCGCTCCACACGACTATCCCGTCGGGGGTGGCCAGCGCCGCCAGATCGCCGTCCACCAGGATCGACCCTTCCGGCAGCATCGGCGGCTCACCCTGCTCGGAGGTCAGCGGGTCGCTGCGGCAGGAGCCCTGGCCGGCAAGGTAGGTGCCATCCGACGGCTTCCACAGGTAGACGAAGTTGTTGTCCCAGTCACCGGCGTCGCAGTCCTGCTCCGGGACGACCGGGGTGAGTTCGGCCCGGACGGCGCAGGCGGCGTACTCGCGCGCCCCGCTGAGGTCGCAACGGATCCGGCCGTCGCCGGCCGTCAGCACGTAGAGGTCGGGGAACTCCCCGGACGCCGGAATCGGTTCTGCGGTCGCCACCGGGGTGCCGCAGGCCCGCTCGTCGACGCCCTCCGGCAGGAAGTCACAGGCCGGGGTGGACGGCTCGGCGGACGGGGTGGGGCTCGGGGCCGCCGCAGTCGTCGCGGGTGGCGCTCCGGGCGGCGATGCGGTGGGCGCGGCTCCGGCCGGCGTGCAGGCGGCCAGCACTCCGATCAGCAGTACTCCAGCGACCCAGCGTCCCACGGCCGTCCCCCCGTCGTCGCCGGAACGCTAGCAGCCGGTGGGCCACGCGGACAGGGTCGGCGGCAGCCCGGTTGCCCCGCCGCGGGCGACCCTCGACGTTCGCGGGCACAGCTGTGTTCCCGGAAAAGCAGAGACCCCTTGTCGAAGGATCTTCGACAAGGGGTCTCACCTGGTAGCCCCGAGGGGATTCGAACCCCCGCTACCGCCTTGAGAGGGCGGCGTGCTAGGCCGCTACACAACGGGGCCAGGCGTCGCTCTCGCGACCTGAAGAATCTACCAAACCGCAACCAGCGGCGGCGAATCCCGCAGCGCTGGGGTACTAGGACTCGAACCTAGACTGACGGAACCAGAATCCGGCGGGCTGCCAATTACCCCATACCCCATCCGTCCCGAGCCGGTCCGCTCCGGACGTTTGCACGGCCGTTGCGTTCCCACCAGAGACGCGCCGGCCGGTGAGGGCCAGCGAGGGATGACTTTACCGGACCTCAGCGGCGCGGACCAAACCGGGAGTGTCGCCCGGCGGGCTCCGGTGGCGCGAGCCCCGGTGTGGTGGTCGCCAGGTTCATCCGGCGGCCCAGCCAGAGTGCCGCCGCCGCGAACAGCGCGAAGCTCACCAGGTCGACTCCGGCGTCCACCCATCCGATCACCCGGGTGGCCTTCACCTCGGCGATCGAGGTCGTCAGCCCGGCCCAGACGAAGGCCGAGATGTTGTTGGCGATGTGGGCGGCGATGCCCGCTTCCAGGCCGCCCGTCCGCACCACCAGGACGCCGGCCAGCAGGCCGAACCCGAACCGGTCCAGGAACAGCGGCAGGTTCTGGGTGCCGTGGAAGAGCGCGAACACCAGGGCCGAGACCACGACCCCCAGCCACGGCCCGCGCAGCACCAACTGGCACGCCTGCAGCAGGTAGCCCCGGAAGAAGTACTCCTCGGCCGCCGCCTGCAGCGGTGAGGTGAGCACGATCGCGACAAGGAACCAGGCGAAGCCCTCCTGCGGTCGCAGCTGCCAGGTCCACCCGGCGCTGGTGAGGAACAGGACCGCGTTCAGCACCACGAAGGCGACCAGCAGGGCGCCCAGTCCGTACCGCCACCGCACCCCGGGCTGGACCGAATGCAGCCAACGGGGATGGACATGGTGCACCACCAGGACCAGCGCCATGCTGAGCGGCAGCAGGACCGCCAGCCCCAGGTGGGAGGCGACCATCCCGACCGGGGTCTGGAAGGCCCGTCCGGCGGCCGCGTACTCGGCGAAGCTGCCGGGCTGCCCGGACAACGCCCAACCCAGCGCTAGCACGAGCTGGATCACCAGCGGAGTGAGCACCAGGAAGGTCACCACCCCCAGCAGGGCGCCGAACAGCCCGCGGACCGGACGCAACCACGCCGGCGCGTCCGGGCCCTCCGGAATCTCCAGGACGTACGGGTAGCGCACCCCGGCCGGCGGGGTGCGCGTGGCCGGCATGAGAGCCCCCGGACGGTCCCCCGCCGGGGTCATGCTCAGTCCTCCTGGCCGACGACCGGGTTCGACAGCGTGCCGATCCCCGAGATGGTGATCGACACCTCGTCGCCCGGCACCATCCGGGCCACCCCGGCCGGCGTCCCGGTCAGGATCACGTCACCGGGCAGCAGCGTGGTGTAGCTGCTCACGAAGGAGACCAGGTCGGCCACCTTGCGCACCATCTGGGACGTGTTCCCCTCCTGCTTCACCTCGCCGTTGAGCGTGGTGGTGAGGTCGAGGTCGTCGACCTCGTCCAGCTCGAGGTGGGTCACGATCCACGGCCCGAGCGGGCAGAAGGAGTCAAAGCCCTTCGCCCGCGACCACTGGTCGTCGCTGCGCTGCAGGTCGCGGCAGGTGACGTCGTTGGCGATGGTGTAACCGAAGATCACCTCGGGGACCCGCTCGACCGGCACCCGGCGGCAGATCCGTCCGATCACCACGGCCAGCTCACCCTCGAACTGCAGGTCCTCGGTCTCCGGCGGGTGGACGATCGCCTCCCCCGGGCCGATCACCGAGGTGTTCGGCTTGAAGAAGGTCAGCGGCGTGGCAGGCACCTCCCCGCCCAGTTCGGCGGCGTGGGCGGCGTAGTTGCGGCCGACGGCCACCACCTTCGAGCGCGGGATCACCGGGGCGAGCAGCCGCACGTCGGCCAGCGCGACCCGCTCGCCGGTGTAGTGGACGGGGCCCGCCAGCGGGTCGCCGTTGACCACCGCGACGGTCTCCGGGTTGGGCCCGCCGTCGGCCTCGAGTTCGACAACACCGAAGGCGGTCTCGCCGCCATGGGAGAAACGTGCAACGCGCATGGGTCCAACCCTAGGGGGCGACGATGTTGGCCAGCGGCTGACCTGCCGCGAACCGCTCCAACTGGGCCCTCATCAACCGGTGGATGCGCGGATAGAAGGCGTCCGCCTGGCCGCCGCCGTGGGGGCTGATGAACACTCCCGGCAACCTCCACAGCGGGTGGTCGGACGGCAGCGGCTCGGGATCGGTGACATCCAGCGAAGCCCGGATCCGGCCAGCGCCGACCGCCTCCACCAGGGCGTCGGTGTCGACCACCTTGCCGCGCGAGACATTGACCAGCAGGGCGCCGTCCGGCATCGCTGCCAGTTCGGCGGCGCCGATCAGGCCCTCGGTCTGCGGGGTGAGCGGCGTGATCACGAAGACCACGTCCGCCTCCGGCAGCAGCGAGAGCAGGTCGGAGACCGGGTGGACCTCCGGCTCGGTGCGGGCGCTGCGCGCCACCCGGGTGATCGAGGCGACCTCGAAGGGGGCAACCCGCCGCTCGATCGCGGCACCGATCCGTCCGTAGCCGACGATCAGCACCCGCCGGTCGGCCAGCGAGTCGGCGAATTCGAGGTTCCAGTTCCCGCTCGGCATGTTGCGGGCGAAGACATCGAGCTTGCGCAGGTTCACCAGGGCCAGCGCGACGGCGAGTTCGGCGGTCGCGGTGTCGTGCACACCGGCGGCATTGGCCAGCGCCATCCCGGGTCGCAGGTACGGCAGGTAGTTGTCGTAGCCGGCCGACTGCAGCTGGATCGCCGTCAGGCTGGTCATCTCGTCGATCCGCTCCAGCAGCGGCAGCGGCGGGGCCATGTACGGCGCGACCAGCAACTCGACCTCGCCGATCGACTCCGGCAGCGCGCCGTCGCGCTGGTAGTAGTCGGCCACGATCCCCTGCGGCAGCGCACCAAGCGCCGCGACCGCCGTCGCCTCATCCTCGAACGGCAGCCAAACCCGCCTCGCCATCCCTGCGTCCTTCCTCGAGCGTTCGCCACCGCCACCCTAGGGCCGGATCAGGTGCCGCCGCGTCCGTCCGGCCCAACTCGTGCCGCTAGCCTGTCGCCCATGACCTTCGATGCCGTCGAGTTGATCCGCACCAAGCGAGACGGGGGGACGCTGGGCGATGCCGCCATCGAGTGGCTGATCCGGTCCTACACCGACGGGGAGGTGACCGCCGAGCAGATGTCGGCGATGGCGATGGCGATCTTCTTCCGCGGCCTGGCACCCCGCGAGCTGTCGACCTGGACCGCCTCGATGATCGCCACCGGCGACCGGATGGACTTCTCGTCGCTGTCGCGTCCGACCGTCGACAAGCACTCCACCGGCGGCGTCGGCGACAAGATCACGCTGCCGCTGGCTCCGCTGGTCGCTGCCTGCGGGGCAGCCGTCCCGCAGCTGTCCGGACGCGGGCTCGGTCACACCGGCGGCACCCTGGACAAGCTCGAGGCGATCCCGGGCTGGCGGGCCGACCTGAGCAACGCCGAGATGCTGCGCCAGCTGGAGGAGGTCGGCGCGGTGATCTGCGCCGCCGGCTCGGG
>JAEZHJ010000166.1 GCA_023436925.1 Actinomycetes bacterium | reverse complement strand
CCGCCGCGGCTCCCCGGGCAGGAGTCGAACCTGCGTCGCTAGTCCTGATTCAAAGTCAGGCGGGCCCTGCCGACAGACCAACCGGGGAACGGCCACCCAGCGGTGGCCGACTCAACTCTACGGTGGGCGATGACCGGCGGGCCAACCAGCCAGTCGATTTCACAACCGGGTCGGGGCGGGACAGACTGTGACCGTGACCCAGCCCGCGGGACCCGGCCGGGCGCGGCGTGGCCGCGTCCGGATGACGCGTGCCCAGCGGCGGGAACAGCTGATCGAGGTCGCCCGCGGACTGTTCGCCGAGCGGGGTCTGGACGGGACCTCGGTCGAGGAGATCGCCGCCCACGCCGGGGTCTCCAAGCCGGTGGTCTATGAGCACTTCGGCGGCAAGGAGGGCCTCTACGCGGTCGTCGTCGACCGCGAGGTGCAGAGCCTGCACGGCTCCATCAAGGAGGCCCTGGCCAATCCGCGGGCGAACCCCCGGGCGCTGATCGAGCAGGGCACGCTGGCGCTGCTGGACTACATCGACGACAACCCGGACGGCTTCCGCATCATCTCCCGCGACTCGTCCGCTCCCTCCGAGACGTCGACCTTCGCGACGATCCTGTCCGACATCGCCTCCCGGGTGGAGGACCAGCTGGCCGGTGAGTTCACCAAGCGCGACCTCGACCCCGAGACCGCACCGCTGTACGCCCAGATGCTGGTCGGGCTGGTGGCCCTGGCCGGCCAGTGGTGGCTGGACACCCGCGATGAGGTACACCTCGACAAGCCCACCGTCGCCGCCCACCTGGTCAACCTGTCCTGGTACGGGCTGCGCAACCTGCGCGCCGAGCCGCGGCTGTTCACCCAGCGGCAGGCCGAGAGCTCCTAGGCGATCAGCCGGGCCCCCGGAACCGGCCCGTGGACGCGGCGCACCACCCGTCCGAGTCCCTCACTGGCGAGCCCGACCGACAGGTCCAGCCCCACCCGCTCGTCGGGGACGAGAAAGGCCACCGTCGGGCCGGAGCCGGAGACCATCGCCCCCAGCGCCCCCAGTTCCAGACCGGTCTGCAGCACCCGGCCAAGTTCTGGACGCAGGCTCACGGCGGCCTCCTGCAGGTCGTTGTGCAGGCAGCGTCCCAGCGCCGCCGCGTCCCCGCTGATCAGCGCGTTCAGGACCTCCGCCGGCACCTCCAGCTCGGCGTTGCCGGACGGCCGCAACTCGTCGAACCGCCGGAAGACCTCCGGGGTGGACAGTTCCCCCTCGCTCAGCGCCAGCACCCACTGGTAGGTGCCCCGGGTCAGCACCGGCGCCAGCCGGTCCCCGCGTCCGGTGCCCATCGCGGTCCCGCCGGTCAGGCAGAACGGCACGTCGGCACCCAGCTTGGCGCCCAGGTCGAGCAGGTCGTCGGGCGAGACGTCGAGGTCCCACAGCACCGAGCAGGCCAGCAGCGCGGCAGCCGCGTCGGCGGACCCGCCGGCCATCCCCCCGGTGACCGGGATCGTCTTGCGGAGCTCCATGGTGCAGCCCAGACCGGCCGCGCCGTACTCCTGGGCGAGCAGCCGCGCCGCCCGCACCGCCAGGTTGGTCTCCCCGGTCGGCACCAGCGCGGCCTGGTCCCCGGTCACCGACACGCTGATCTGGCCGGGCGGGGCCCAGCGGACGTCCAGGTCGTCGTACATCGACACCGCCTGGAACAGCGTCGCCAGCTGGTGGTAGCCGTCGGGGCGGCGGGGTCCACTGCGCAGCGTCAGGTTCACCTTGCCGGACGCACGGACGCGGACCACCTCGGCCTCGGCGAGCGGGGATGCCATGGGGGCGAACCTATCCCACCCGGGTGGCGGCAAGCGCCTCGGCGATCCGGGCGAAATCGCCGATCCCGAGCACCTCGCCGCGAGCCTGGGGGTCGACGCCGGCCGATGTGAGCCCTGCCACGGCGGCGGCAGCCGAGCCGAACAGGCCGGCCAGCGCCCCCCGCAGCATCTTGCGGCGCTGGGCGAAGGCGGCGTCCACCACGGCGAAGACCTGCTCCCGGGTGGCGGTGGTCGCCGGCGGCTCGCGCCGACGCAGCTCGACCAGCCCGGAGTCGACATTGGGCACGGGCCAGAACACCGTGGGCGGCACGCTGCCGACCCGCCGGGCGGCGGCGTACCAGGCGAGCTTGGCCGAGGGCACCCCGTAGGTGCGGCTGCCGGGCGGCGCGACCAGCCGGTCGGCGACCTCCGACTGCACCATCACCAGGCCGGTGGTGATGGACGGGAATCGGGCCAGGACGTGCAGCAGCACCGGCACACTGACGTTGTAGGGCAGGTTGGCCACCACCGCGGTGGGCTGCGGGTCGGGCAGGGTGTCGACGGTGAGCGCGTCCGCCTCGATGACGCTGAGCGCTGCGGCCCGCTCCGGCAGCCGCTGGGCGACAGTGGTGGGCAGCCGACGGGCCAGCGCGGGCTCGATCTCGACCGCGACCACCCGCTCGGCCACCTCGAGCAGGCCGAGGGTGAGCGAGCCGAGGCCGGGTCCGATCTCCAGGACGGTGTCGCCCGCCCCCACCCCGGCGGCGGCGACGATCCGGCGCACCGTGTTGGCGTCGTGGACGAAGTTCTGGCCGCGCTGCTTGGTCGGGCGCAGGTCCAGCTCGGCGGCCAGTTGCCGCAGCGTGCGGGGGTCGAGCAGGCCGTCAGTCATCGGCGCCCCATTCCCCGAAGACGGCGGTCGCGTTGGCGGCCAGCCGGGCGCACAGCTCCGCTAGGTCAGCGCCCCGGCGCTCGGCCAGGAACCGGACGGTGTGAGGCATCAGGTACGGGGCGTTCGGCTTGCCGCGCAGCGGCACCGGGGTGAGGTAGGGGGCGTCGGTCTCGACCAGCAACCGGTCATCGGGAGTGAGGTCGAGCGCCTCGCGCAGGGCCTCGTTGGGCTTGAAGGTGACCGGCCCTGGGAAGGACAGCCAGAAGCCGCGGTCCAGGCACTCCCGGGCGAAGTCGGCATCGCCGGAGAAGCAGTGCATCATCACCCGCTCCGGCGCACCCTCCGCGTCCAGCACATCCAGGACGTCGCGGTGGGCGTCGCGGTCATGGATGACCAGCGCCAGCCCGGCGCGCTTGGCCCACCCGATGTGCGCGGCGAAGGCGACCCGCTGGCGCGCCTGCCCCTCGGGGTCGCGGGTCCGGAAGTAGTCCAGGCCGGTCTCGCCGATCCCCCGGATCTGGCCGGAGGTCCCCAGCATCGCCTCGAGCGCCGCCAGTTCCTCCTCCAGCCGGGCGCCGGCCCGGGCCGCGTCATTGGGGTGCAGGGCGATGTTGGCGACCACCTCCGGGTGCCGCTCGGCCAGCTCGACGGCCTGCCTCGACGAGGCCACGTCCGTGCCGACGTCCACCACCCGGGTCACCCCGACGGCCCGCGCCGCCGCCAGGCTGTCGGCCACGGTCAGCCCGCTGAACTCGGTCGTGCTGAGCAGGTGGGTGTGCGCATCGGTGGTCGCAACCGGCAGCGGCTCGGGTGCGGGCGGCAGCGTGGTCACGACTGGGCCTTCCTGGCGTCGAGGGTGGACTGGTAGAGGGCCTTGCGGGAGACCCCGGCCGCCTCGGCGACGGCGGTGACGGCGACCGAGAGCGGCTCCCCGGCCGCGATCCTGGCCAGGGCGTCCGCGGTCGCCGAGGGCAGGTCGGACGCCGCCGCGGCCGCCCCGGCGATCACGATGGTGATCTCGCCCCGGACGCCGCCGGCCGCCCAGTCCACCAGTTCGGCGAGCGTCCCGCGCCTGGTCTCCTCGAAGGTCTTCGTCAACTCCCGGCTGACCGCGGCGCGGCGGTTCGCGCCGAAGGCTCCGGCGGCGTCGGCGAGGAACCCGTCCAGCCGGTGCGGCGCCTCGAAGAACACCATCGTGCGCTCCTCGCCGGCCAGTGCGGCGAGCCGGCGACGGCGCTCCCCCGGCTTGCGCGGCAGGAAGCCCTCGAAGCAGAACCGGTCGGTCGGCAACCCGGACAGCGCCAGTGCCACCAGCACCGCCGAGGGCCCCGGCACCACCGAGACCCCGATGCCGTGCTCGATCGCGGCCGCGACCAGCCGGTACCCGGGGTCGGACACGGTCGGCATCCCGGCGTCGGTCACCACCACCACGGTGCGGCCCTGCAGCAGGTCGGCCACCAGCGACTCGGCGCGGGAGGCCTCGTTGCCGTCGAAGTAGGACACCACCCTGGCCGGGCTGGTGATCTCCAGGGCGGTCAGCAGGTTGCGCAACCGCCGGGTGTCCTCGGCCGCGATCACGTCCGCCCCGGCGAGCGCGGCACGCAGCCCCGGTGAGGCGTCGGCCAGGTTGCCGATCGGCGTCCCGGCCAGGACGAGGCTGCCGGCAGTCGCAGTGGTCACCCCCGCAGTATCCCCGACCGGCGCCGGACGACGCACCGCGGGTCGCCCGCCCGATCTGCCTGGACGGGGTTCCACTACGATGGCCCGGTGCAGAACAGCCCCGGCGAGCTCGGCGCGCTCCGCAGCGAGGACCGGGGGACCCGGAACGGGTCCAACGGACCGTCACCCGACCCGGTCGAGACCGCAGCGATCACCGCCCTGGAGCCCACCGCGCCAAGCACTGTGCAGCGGCTGCGCGACGGCGTGATGACCGATCGGCTGGCCGGCTGGATCACCACCATTGCGATCACCGCCCTGGCCTTCGTGATCCGGCTGGTGAACATCGCCGAGCCGAACAAGCTGGTCTTCGACGAGACCTACTACGCCAAGGACGGCTACACGCTGTGGCGGTACGGCTACGAGAAGCAGTGGCCCGACACCGCCAACGACTCGATCGTCGCCGGCAACCCGGACGTCTACCTCGACAAGGCCGCCTTCATCGTCCACCCGCCGATCGGCAAGTGGCTGATCGGGTTCGGCGAGCAGTTGTTCGGGATGAACTCGTTCGGCTGGCGGTTCATGCCGCTCATCTTCGGCACCCTGCTCGTGTTCGCCACCATCCGGCTCGCCCGCCGGCTGTCCCGCTCGACCCTGATCGGTGGCATCGCCGGCCTGCTGCTCACCCTGGACGGGCTCGCCTTCGTGATGTCGCGGATGGCCCTGCTCGACATCTTCCAGGCCTTCTTCCTGGTCACCGCGGTCGCCTGCTGCGTCGCCGACCGGGACTGGTACCGGCATCGGCTCGCAGACCGGCTGGACGCCATGGGCGTCCCCGACTTCGGCGGCGAGTTCGGCCCGGTGATCTGGTGGCGGCCGTGGCGCTGGGCGGCCGGTCTCGCCTTCGGGCTCGCGCTCGGCACGAAGTGGAACTCGATCTATGTCCTGGCCGCCTTCGGGATCGTCTCGGTGCTGTGGGACGTCGGCGCCCGGCGGCTCGCCGGCGCGGACTGGAAGGGCTGGCTGGCGCTGCTGATCGACGGGATCCCGGCCTTCATCGCGATGGTGGTGGTCGCGGCCGGTGTCTACGTGGCGTCCTGGACGGGCTGGCTGGTCACCGCTGGCGGCTGGGGCCGGGACTGGGGCCTGAAGAACCCCGACCACGCCTGGACCGTCCATCTCGGCGAGATGTGGGCGTCCTTCCTGCACTACCAGCAGGAGATCTTCGCCTTCCACACCGGCGACTACATCAAGAACGCGACCCATCCCTACGACGCGCACCCGATCGGCTGGCTGTTCATGGCGCGTCCACTCGGGGTGGACTCGGTGACCGACATCCAGCCCGGGGTGGACGGCTGCCACGCCGAGGCCGGCCAGACCTGCCTGCGGGTGATCTCGGCGATGGGGACACCGGTGCTGTGGTGGATGGCGGCGATCGCGCTGGTGGTGGCGATCATCTGGTGGATCGCCGGCCGGGACTGGCGGTTCGGCGTGCCGGTGGTGGCGGCCTTGGCGACCTACGTCCCGTGGTTCTTCTCCGCCGACCGTCCGGTGTTCTTCTTCTACGCGATCACGATCATCCCGTTCACGGTGATCGCCCTGGCCATGGTGATGGGCCTGGTGCTCGGCCCGGCCGGTGGCAGGTTCCGGCGACGAGGGGCGATCGTGGTCGGGGTCGCGGTGGCGCTGGTGGCGGCCAACTTCGCCTGGATCTACCCCGTCCTGACCGGCCAGCTGCTCGTCTACCAGACCGAGTACCTGCCGAGGATGTGGTTGCGCAGCTGGATCTAGCCCGGCACAGGGAAATAGATGTCCCTATCCTCCCGCAGTTTCGCCGTGGCCGTTGCCCATCCCAGCAACCTGACCCGTCGCCCCGTCCGCCGGGGGATCGCACTAGGGTGCAACCGGCCTGCGCTCGGAAGGAAAGCAACAGATGGCATTGTGGACACTGCACGGGGACGGATCCCTGAAGCCTGGGGCGGTCGTCGCCCCGGAGGAACGACTCGGTTGGGGCAAGATGCTGGGCCTGGGCGGCCAGCACGTGGTCGCCATGTTCGGCGCCACCTTCCTGGTACCGCTGATCACCGGGTTCCCGATCACCACGACCTTGTTCTTCAGTGGCCTGGGCACGCTGATCTTCCTGCTGATCACCCAGAACAAGCTGCCCAGCTACCTCGGCTCCTCCTTCGCCTTCATCTCTCCGGTGCTGGCCGCCTCCTCCGGCGGCGACATGGGCAGGGCGACCTTCGGCATCCTGCTCACCGGTGTGCTGCTGGCGATCGTCGGCTACATCGTCCACGTCGCGGGCCCGGGCTGGATCGACGCCTTCATGCCGCCGGTGATGACCGGCACGATCGTCATGCTGATCGGCTTCAACCTGGCCGGCGCGGCCTGGGGCGGCGACGAGAGCTCCGGCTTCCGCTCCGCCCCGCTCACCGGCTGGATCACGGTCATCGCGATCGTGCTGATCGGCGTCCTCTTCCGCGGGCTGATCGGCCGCCTGTCGATCCTGCTGGGTGTGCTGGTCGGGTACATCGCGGCGATCCTCCAGGGTGAGGTCGACTTCACCCGGATGAACCAGGCGGGCTGGATCGGGCTGCCGGAGTTCAGCCTGCCGACCCCCGACTTCAACGTCGCCGTGCTCTTCCTGCCGGTGGTGCTGGTGCTGATCGCCGAGAACGTCGGCCACGTGAAGTCGGTCGCCCTGATGACCGACCGGAACCTCGACAAGTCGATGGGCCGGGCCCTGCTGGCCGACGGTGTCGCCACCACCCTGGCCGGCTTCGGCGGCGGCTCGGGCACCACCACCTACGCCGAGAACATCGGCGTGATGGCCGCCACCAAGGTCTACTCCACGGCGCTGTACTGGATCGCCGGCGTGATCGCGATCCTGCTCTCCTTCATCCCCAAGTTCGGCGAGGCGATCTTCACCATCCCCCAGGGCGTCATCGGCGGTGCCGGCACCGTCCTGTACGGCATGATCGGCCTGCTCGGCGCCCGGATCTGGGTCGAGAACAAGGTGGACTTCACCCGCAACGTCAACCTCATCCCGGCCGCTGTCGGCCTGATCATGGGCATCGCGGACTTCACCTTCACCCTCGGCGAGATGACCTTCGGGGGCGTCACCGTCGGCACCGTCACCGCGCTGGTGCTCTACCACGTGATGCGCTCGCTGGCGAACTGGCGCGGGACTGACGTCGCCGCCTGAGTCACACACGCGGACCGCACCCCAGGGTGCGGTCCGCGTCCGTTAGGTTGGCTCGGGTGTCGACTTCCTCCCCCTCCCGGTCGTCGCGGCTGACCCCCGCGACCCGGATGGGCCTGTCGATCGCCGCCGCCGTCGGGGTGTACGGAATCTCCTTCGGCGCCCTCGCGGTGGCAGCCGGCCTCGAGGTCTGGCAGGCCTGTGCCCTGAGCCTGCTGATGTTCACCGGCGGGTCCCAGTTCGCCTTCATCGGCGTGATCGCCGGCGGCGGGACGGGGGCCGCCGCCTGGGCGGCGGCGAGCCTGCTGGGCGTCCGCAACGGGGTGTACGGCATGCAGTTGAAGGCGCTGGTCCGTCCGCCCGCCCGCCTGATCCCCCTGATGGCCCACCTCACCATCGACGAGTCCACCGCCACCGCCACCGGCCAGCCGGATCACGACGAGCGGGTTCGCGGCTTCTGGTCGGCGGGGGTGGGGGTCTTCGTGTTGTGGAACCTGTTCACGCTGATCGGGGCGCTGGCCGGGGATGCACTGGGCGATCCTCGCCGGTGGGGACTGGACGGCGCCGCGGTGGCGGCCTTCCTCGGACTGCTGTGGCCCCGGCTGAAGGGACGCGATCCGATCACCATGGCGGTCCTGGCCGCGGCCGTGACGATCGTGGCGGTGCCGCTGGTGCCACCGGGCATCCCGGTTCTGGTCGCCGCCGCGGCGACGGCGGCCTGGTGGGCCTGGCAACGCAAGCGCAGCGGGGCGGTGGCGCCATGACGCTCTCCGCCTGGGTGCTGGCGGCCGCGGCCACCGCCTACCTGATCAAGCTCGCCGGCTACCTGCTGCCACAGGCCTGGCTGGACTCTCCCCCGGTCACCGAGTTGGCGGCCGCGCTGACCGTGGGCCTGCTCGCCTCGCTGACCGTCCTGAACACGGTGGCCGGCGGGCAGAGCCTCGTCTTCGACTCCCGACTGCTCGCCCTGGCGGCGGCGGCCCTGGCGCTCAAGCTCAACGCCCCCTACATCGTGGTGGTCGTGGTGGGCGCCCTCGCCGCAGCCCTGGGACGGCTGGCGGGCCTGCCCTGATCAGTACTCCGGCGGCGACGGACGGGTGAGCAGCAGCGCGGCGCCGACCAGCAGCAGGATGACCGTGATCGAGGCGATGCCGAGGTTGGCGATCACGGTGCTGTGGGGTTCCAGGCCGATCATCTCCGGGATCACCTTCACCCAGCGGTGGCTGCGCCAGCCCGCGAAGACGTCGACGAAGAGCAGCCAGCCGGTGTAGAGCACCAGCGCGGCCGCCGCTGTGATCAGCCCGCGACGCTCAGCACGGGCATGGGCGAACCAGGTCGCCACCAGCATGTGCAGGAGCAGGGCCGCCGCCACGGCGAGGGCGACGGTCTGGGCGGGAGTGGGCGCGACGTCGGTGGGGACCTTCCGGACCGAGACCCCGGCCAGCACCGGCGGCAGCCAGATCCAGACCAGGCAGGCGGCCATCGCCGCCGCCGCCGCCCCGGCCAGCCGCGGCAGGACGCGCGTGGCGGCGGCGGGCGGCGTCGTCATGGCCCCCATCATGGCCCGCCGGGCGCTCCGGCGGAACCCGGTCGCCCGGGATCAGCCGGCCCGCGGCCGCACCATGGCCGGCAGCCGGTCATCACGCTGCCGCGGGCGGCGCCGGGTCACCCCCAGCACGACGGCCGCCACCCCGCACAGCGCGATCACTGCCGCGGTGGCGTAGCCGTGCCCGGGTGGCACGTCCCAGGTGGCGGCGCTCGTGGCCAGGCTGATCGCGTAGTCCGACAGCGCCCGCATCCATCCGAAGGAGGCCACCCCCCACAGGGCGACGAGCTGGCCGACCCGGGCCAGGCCGTGGCTGTGCTGGACGACAACTGCGGCGGCCAGCAGCGCGCTGAGATCGATCCCCACGGTGAGCCACGCCAACCAGCCCTCGCCTGCTGCGGGGTCGGTCCCAGCAAGACTGGCGATCCCGAGGACGCCGGTCAGCAGCCCGGGCAGGGCCGCGACGAAGCGCGCCGAGCCGCTCCAGCGCTGCCAGGCGACGAAGCTCGTCCAACCCACGGCGAGGGTCAGCAGGGCCGCCGCCACCAGAAGGTCGAAGCCGGGGTCGCCGCCGATCCGCCAGCCCGGCGCGAACGGGCCGCCGGCGTCCATCCGGGCCAGGCAGGCGGGCGAGAACTCATCGGTGAACCGGTAGCCCGACAGGGCGCTCCCGTTGAGCAACTGGCCGTTGCAGGGGGCCCAGAACCGGTGCGTGCCGACGCCGAGCAGCGCCGCCGCAGCGGACATCAGCGTCCCGAGCATGAGCCAGGGCGCCCTCCCACCCCACATGCTCCGACCGTAGGACCTGCCGGACCCGGATGGGAAGAAGGTCGCCACTGTGCGGCGGCAGCGCCCGTCCCATCCGTCCCGGGCGCCCCCACAGCCCCTGCAGTCCCAGCCTCAGTCCTGCAGCAGCTCCGCGCCGAGCCAGCTCTCGGGAATCCCCAGGCCCTCCACCAGGGGGAGGGCGTGCGGGCGCAGGTCGCGGCAGAGCTGGTTGATCTGCTCACCGATCGCCCGCGAACGGGCGGTCGACATCCGGTTGTGCTCGATGAACCAGGCCCGGTCGGCGTCCAGGCTGGACAGGGCGTACAGGCTGCACAGCCGGGAGAGAACCTGGCGGGTCTCGGCGTCCTCGCACTCGGCGATGCCGGTCACGAAGGCTTCGAAGACCCGCCGCTCCAGGTGGGCGCGGGCGACGAAGGCGACGTGATCGCCCAGCCGGTTGAAGGCCTCGAACCGGTCGCCGTCGGCCTTCGCTGCGGCGCGCATCCGGCGGGCCAGGGACTCCAGGGAGTGTCGCTCCCGCTCGGTGAACATGAGGGCCTGCCAGGCCGTGTCGACCATCGCCAGCTTGTCGGGCTGGCGGCGGGCCGCGGCGACCAGCCGCTCCAGCAGGACGCCGGCGGCCGTCCACTCCATGACAGAGTCCCCGACCGCCCGTGCGGTGGCCTGCACCACCCCGGCCCGGTCGAGATCGCCCCAGACCTGCTTGTAGTCACTCAACAGCGCCTTGCTGACCAGTTGCAGCAACACCGTGTTGTCACCTTCGAAGGTGGCGAAGATGTCGACGTCCGAGCGGAGCAGGGTGAGCTGGTTCTCCGACATGAAGCCCGCGCCGCCACAGGCCTCCCGGCTGGCCTGCAGCGCCTGGTTGGCGAAGCTGCTGGAGAGCACCTTCAGCCCGGCGGCGAAGGTCTCCAGGTTGCGCTGGTCGGTCTCGGTTGAGGGATCGTCGCCCTGCACCGCGATCAACGCCTGGTTGAGCTGGTTCTGGGCGAAGCCGAGCGCGTAGGAACGGGCGACCAGCGGCAACAGCCGACGCTGGTGGGTGAGGTAGTCCAGCAGCAGCACGCCCTGGCTGCGGCCGGGGGCGGGGAACTGCCGCCGCTTCAGGGCGTACCGGGTGGCGATCGAGATGCCGCGCCGGGCGGCGATCGCCGCCGCCGCGGAGATGCAGACCCGGCCGCGCACCAGGGTGCCCAGCATGGTGAAGAAGCGGCGGTTCGCCGACTCGATCGGCGAGGCGTAGCGACCGTGCTCGTCCACGCCGCCGTAGCGGTCCAGCAGCATCCGGCGCGGCACGCGGAGGTGGTCGAAGCTGATCGTGCCGTTGTCGATGCCGAGCAGGCCACCCTTGTGGCCCTGGTCGCCGGTGGTCACGCCGGGCAGGTCCCGTCCGGCCTCGTCACGGATCGGGACCAGGATCGCGTGGATGCCGTGCCGCTGGTGGTCGACCACCAACTGGCCGAAGACGACCGCCATCGAGCCGTGCTGGGCGGCGTTGCCGATGTAGGCCTTCGTGGCGCCGGCAGTCGGGGAGTCGACGATGAACTCGTCACTGTCCGGGTCGAAGGTGATGGTGGTCTCCAGGCTCTGGACGTCCGAACCGTGCCCGAGTTCGGTCATCGCGAAGCAGCCCAGCAACTGCAGGGAGGTCACCCCCGGCAGGAACGTGTCATGGTGCCAGGCGTTGCCGAGGTTGGTGATGGCGCCACCGAACAGGCCGAACTGCACCCCTGACTTGACCGTCACGGACAGGTCGCCGTGGGCCAGCATCTCGAAGGCGGTCAGCGCCTCCAGGGGCGAGCCGTGGTCCCCCGAGGAGCTCGGCACGCCCGTCGCCCCGAACCCGGCCTCCTGCAGTTCCCGCAGCCGGGCGAGCACCCACTCGCGGGCCTCGGGCACGCTCTGCGCCGGGTCGCGCAGCAGGTTCTCGGCCGGCATCGCGGCCCGACCGCGGGCCCGGGACTGGGCGAACGGGCCGTCCAGCGCAGTGCGCAGTGCGGCGCCGAGCGAGGTCAGGGTCTCGCCGGAGGTCATCAGCAGGGTCATCGGTCAGCGCTCCTGGGGTTCGTGGGTTTCGGTCAGGCCGGCGGTCAGTGCCGGGACGAACAAGGCGGTGATGTGGGAGACGATCTCGTGGCGGGGCGGACGCGGGTCGCTGGCCATCCACCGGTCGGCGGCGGCCCGGATGAAGCCGACCAGGCCGTGTCCCCAGGTGGTCGCGCAGGAGGGGTCCTGCCCGGTCTCGCGCAGCTGGTGGGCCAGCGCCGCCTCGAGCCGGTCACCGATCAGGGTCGGCAGCCCGGCGGCCGGGTCCACCGGGGTGACCGCGGAGTCGATCGGCGGGCTCATCACGAACCGGTAGATCTCCGGGTCGCGCTCGACGAGCGCGAGGTAGCTGTCGGCCAGGTCGGCGGTGAGCCGACCGATGTCGGTGACATCGGTGAGCTGGAGAGCCGCGGTGAGGTCCTCAAGGATGTAGGTGTGGACCGCCTGGGCGACCGCCCGGTACAGCCCGGCCCGGTCACCGAAGTGCCTGTAGATCACCGTCTTGGAGGTTCCCGCCTGGGCGGCGATCTCGTCCATTCCCACGCCGGGCCCGAACTGGCGGATCGCGCGCAGGGCGTGTTCGACGAGTTCCCGCCGCCGGGTGACCCGGTGGGCTGCCCAGCGGGTATCACGTCCATCAACAGTGGTGGCCATAGCCCTAGGGTACCCAGTACGAGGTGTACCTGCTACCTTTGGTACCGGCTAATTCTGCCCAGCATCTTCTGGAGGCACGATGTCGTTCCCCCGCACCGCCGTCGTCGTCGGCGGCAACCGCACCCCCTTCGTCCGGGCGAACGGCGCCTATGCCGCCGCGTCCAACCATGACCTGCTGACCGCCGCGCTGGACGGGCTGGTGGCCCGCTACGGTCTGGCGGGCCAACGGCTCGGCGAGGTGGCGGCCGGCGCGGTGCTGAAGCACACCCGCGACTTCAACCTGACCCGGGAGGCGGTGCTGAGTTCGGCGCTGTCGCCCGAGACGCCGGCCTGTGATCTGCAGCAGGCCTGCGGCACCGGGCTGGAGGCGGTGATCTACATCGCGAACAAGATCGCGCTCGGCCAGGCCGATACCGGCATCGCCGGTGGCACCGACAGCGCCTCCGACGCCCCGATCGCGGTCAGCGAGCCGCTGCGCCGCGCGCTGCTCGGCGCCAACGCCGCCAAGACCCTTCCGGCCCGGCTGAAGGCGCTGTCCCGGATCCGCCCGGGCCACCTCGCCCCCGAGACCCCGCGCGTCGTCGAGCCCCGCACTGGGCTGAGCATGGGCGAGCACCAGGCGCTCACCACCAGCAAGTGGGGCATCACCCGCCAGGCGCAGGACGAGCTCGCCGCCGCATCCCACCACAACCTGGCCCAGGCCTGGTCGGACGGCTTCTTCGACGACCTGGTCACCCCCTACCTCGGCGTGGCCCGGGACAACACGCTGCGGCCCGACACCAGCGTCGAGAAGCTCGCTGCGCTGCGTCCGGTCTTCGGCGGGCCGGACGGCACGATGACCGCGGGCAACTCCACCCCACTGTCCGACGGCGCGGCGGTCGTGCTGCTGGCCGAGGCCTCCTACGCCGCCGAGCACCACCTGCCCGCCCTGGCGAAGGTGGTGGACGCCGAGGTCGCCGCTGTCGACCACCCCGACGGCGCCGACCTGCTGCTGGCCCCGGTGGCGGCGGTCGGGCGGATGCTGGAGCGACAGGGCCTCACCCTGGCCGACTTCGACCTGTACGAGATCCACGAGGCTTTCGCGGCCACCGTCCTCGCCGCCCTGAAGGCGTGGGAGGACGAGGACTACTGCCGCTCGGTCGGCCTGGCCGGCGCGCTGGGCAGCATCGACCGTTCCCGGCTCAACGTCACCGGTTCCTCGCTGGCGGCCGGGCACCCGTTCGCCGCCACCGGCGCCCGGATCGTCGCGACGCTGGCGAAGCTGCTGGCCCAGCGCGGCCCCGGCAGCCGCGGGCTGGTCTCGGTGTGTGCCGCCGGCGGGCAGGGCGTCGTCGCGATCCTGGAGGCGGTGTGACATGAGCGTGCTCGAGTCGATCTTCTACTCCCGCCCCGGCCAGCTGATCGCAGCCCGGGCCGGCCTGCCCGAGCCGCCGCAGCTGCGCCGCGGCCTCGCCTGGCCGCAGGGCCAGATCGTGCTGGCCACCCGGGAGGGCTCCCGGCTGGCCGCCGACACCCTCGCGCTGCTCGGTCGCCCCACCGCCGAGCCGGTGCTGGACGACAGCGGGACCGGCTCCGCGCCGGGGTACGGCTCCCCGATCGGGGCCGTGGTCGTGGACGCGACCGGGCTGGGCCGGATCGAGGACCTGGAGTGGCTGCGGTCGGTGCTGCGTCCCGCGGTGCGGGCGCTCGAGCCCAGCGGCCGGGTCATCCTGCTCGGCAGCGCGCCGGACGAGCTGGACGGTCTGGAGGCCAGGGCGGTCGCCCAGGCCCTCGACGGCCTGAACCGGACGGTGGGCAAGGAACTGCGCAAGGGAGCCACCGCCAACCTGATCCAGGTCGGCGCCGGCGCGGACGCCGCCTCGCTGGTCTCCACCCTCGGCTTCCTGCTGCAGGGCCGCTCGGCCTTCGTCTCCGGCCAGACCTGGCAGGTGCGGCGGGCCGACATTCCCACGCCCGCGACTCCCCCGCTCGCCGGCCGGATCATCGCCGTCACCGGTGCCGCCCGCGGCATCGGCGCGGCGATCGCGACCGTGCTGGCCCGGGAGGGCGCCCGGGTCATCGCGATCGACGTGCCCGCCGCCGGTGAGGGCCTCACCGCCACCGCCAACGCCGTCGAGGGCAGCGCCCTCCAACTCGACATCACCCGGCCGGACGCTGGTGAACGGATCGCCGCCCAGGTCGTCGCCCGGCACGGTTCCGGGGCCAGGCTGTACGGCATCGTCCACAACGCCGGCATCACCCGCGACAAGCTGCTCGCCAATACCGACGCGGCCCGCTGGGAGGCGGTGCTGCAGGTCAACCTGGCCGCCCAGTTGCGGATCAACGAGGTGCTGCTCGACCCGGCCACCGCCGGCGGGCTGGCCGAGGCCGGACGGATCGTCGGGGTGTCGTCCACCTCCGGGCTGGCGGGCAACCGGGGCCAGGCCAACTACGCCGCCTCCAAGGCCGGGGTGGCCGGTCTGGTGCGGGCGCTGGCGCCCGAGCTGGCCGACCGCGGGATCACCGTCAACGCGGTGGCGCCCGGCTTCATCGAGACCGAGATGACCGCCAGGATCCCGTTCGTGCAGCGCGAGATCTTCCGGCGCACCAACAGCCTGGGCCAGGGCGGCCAGCCGATCGACGTCGCCGAGACGATCGCCTATTTCCTCGACCCGGGCAGCGCCGGGGTCACCGGCCAGGTCGTCCGGGTGTGCGGCCAGAACCTGGTCGGCGCCTGATGGGCGACGAACTGGAGGTGCTGCCCGGGCTGCCCGGCACCGGGGCCGCGTTCGCCCGGTCGCTGGCGTCCCTGCCGGGCCGTCCGCCGGCGCTCGCCCCGCAGTCCGTGATGGTCGCGGGCCACCGCCAGGACCGCACCCGGCTGGCCGGGTACCTGCGGGTGTGCGGCTTCCGGCTGCGCGACGAGGTGCCGCCCACCTGGTTGCACGTCCTCGCCTTCCCGCTCCACCTCCACCTGCTGACCGACCCGGCGACCACCCTGCGCCTGCCGGGCCTGATCCATGTCGCCAACAGCATGCAGTCGCTGCGTCCGGTCTCCGGGGACGAGCCGCTCGACATCGTGGTGCGGGCCACCGACCTGCGGCCCCACCGCCGCGGTGCCCAGTTCGACCTGCACTCGCAGGTGCGGGTCGACGACGAGCCGGTGTGGCAGGGGACCAGTACCTACCTCGCCACCGGGGTGAGCGTGCCCGGCGAGCCTCCCGAGTCCGGGCGGAACGAGTTCGACCCGGTGACCCCGCGCGCGCTGTGGCGCCTGCCGGCCGGGCTCGGACGGCAGTACCGGGCGGTCTCGGGCGACCCCAACCCCATCCACACCAGCCGCCTGGCTGCCCGGGCGTTCGGCTTTCCCCGTCCGATCGCGCACGGGATGTGGACGCATGCGCGGGTGCTGGCGGCGCTGGAGAACCGGCTACCGCCGGCCTACCGGGTGGCGGTCGAGTTCACCAAGCCGATCCCGCTGCCCGGCACGGTCGGCTTCGCCGCCGTCCGGGAGGGCGAGGCCTGGCAGGCGGCCGTCACCACGCGGGACGGCGCCCGGCCACACCTGCTGGCCGCGATCGAGCCGCGGTAGCCGATGTCAGTCGCGCAGCGCGCGACCCAGGGCGTCCAGCTTCCGCTCGACGGCCGCCAGCCGCTCCCCCACCTCGCCGGGGATCGGCTGTCCGGCGACGGCTGCCGGCGCGGTTCCCGGCCGGGAGAACTTCAGGTAGCCGATTCCCACCGTGACCACCAGGGCGATCGCCACCACGATGAAGCGCCAGATGCTGTAGTCGGTGGAGATCGTCATGCCGACCGCATAAAGCATGGTCCCGACCCCGCCCAGCAGGACGCCGTTGGAGATCACCACCTGGACCTCGGGAAGGGCCAGGGAGACCGCGAGCAGGGCGGTCGCGATGACCAGCAGGATGATTCCGGTCCACAACTGCCATTGCGCGTAGGAAAGGCCTTCGTCGGCAGCCCACTCCGGAGCTGGGTAAAAGGTGTTGACGCCGATCCCGACAAAGGCGACCACCACCAGGCCGAGGAAGAACGCGAAAATGATCTGCAGTGCACCGGTGCCTTTCATGCCCGCACACTATCCATTCCGGGGGTCGCGCCGAGCTGCCTCGCTGATGATGTCGCCGAGGAGGAACCGTGGCAGCTTCGCGACCCAGTGACTGGGCGGTAGTCGTCAACCCCACCAAGTTCGAGGACCTGGCTGCCGTCAAGGCACGGGTCGCCGAACTGGCTCAATCCGAGTCCTGGCCCGAGCCGCGCTGGTACGAGACCACCGAGGCGGACCCCGGGACCGGCCAGGCCCGCCAGGCGGTGGCCGAGGGCGCCGGACTGGTCTGCTCACTCGGCGGGGACGGGACGGTGCGCGCGGTTGCCGAGGGTTTGCTGGACGCCGGCGTGCCGCTCGGCCTGCTGCCCGGCGGCACCGGCAACCTGCTGGCCCGCAATCTCGGCGTCCCGATCGACGACCTGGCCGCCGCCCTCGTCGTCGCGGTGACAGGCAAGGATGCGCCGGTCGATGCCGGCCTGGTCTCCTTCGACGGCGCTGAGCCGCAGGTCTTCCTGGTGATCGCCGGCATGGGCCTGGACGCCCAGGCCGTCGGCGGCGCCTCGATGGAGCTCAAGCGGCAGCTGGGCTGGTTCGCCTACGCGGTGTCCGGGGTCCGCTCGCTGGTGCGGTCCGGCTTCCGGGTCAGCGTCCGGGCGGGGTCGCGGCGCACCTTCACCCAGAACGCCGCGACCGTGATGATCGGCAACTGCGGCGAGTTGACCGCCGGGCTGAAGGTCATGCCCGAGGCGAAGGTGGACGACGGACTGCTCGACGCGCTGGTCGTCTCGCCGCGGACGATCGGGGCCTGGCTGGCGGTCGGGGTCCACTTCCTGACCCGCAACCGGTTCGGGCACTCCTCGATCGTCCACCTGGTCGGCCCGGAGGTCTCCGTCGCGGCCACCCGGCCGACCGACGCCCAGCTGGACGGCGACCCGGTCGGGCAGGCGACCCGGCTGGAGTGCAGCGTCCGCCCGGGAGCGCTGCGGGTGCGGGTGCCGCAGGACTGAGTCAGGCCTCGGTCTCCAGCGGGACCGGGGCCGGCGCCGGTGCGGCCCGCTGGTCACGATCCACCGGGCGGGCGACCTCGTCCAGCGAGAGTGCCTCGGTGTGCGGGATCGCCGACCAGGTCGGGTCGCGCCAGAACAGCACGATGATGTTCAGTACCGACCAGGACAGCAGATAGATCGGGAAACCGGCCACGGTCTGCCACACCCGCGGCCAGGTCGCGTGCTCGAGCCGGAGCACCAGCAGGCTGACCGCCACGATGGCCAGGTAGCCGGCCACGCAGGAGGCCAGCAGGAACCACGGCAGGGCCGCCCAGTCGCCGGTGCTGGCGGCGTCGGCCAGCACGAGGCCGACCCAGGCGATCCCGGTGACGCCGGCCACCGGGATGCCGATCGCGAACATCAGCGCGTCGAACCTGCCGCGCCAGTCCGCGCGCGCGGCCCGCAGCAGGTCCGGGCCGAGCAGGCCGAGCACCTGCATGCTGCCGACCGCCCAGCGGTAGCGCTGGCGCATCGACTGCCCGAAGGTGAGCGGCTGCTCGTCGTAGAACAGCGCGTCGGGGGCCAGCGCCACCTGGTGGCCGTCGAGGATCGCCCGCAGCGTGAACTCGATGTCCTCACAGGCCGAGGAGGTCTGCCAGCCGCGTCCGCCCAGCACGTCCAGGGCGAACATGAAGCCGGTACCGCCGACCGACGTGATCGGCAGGCCGCGCCGCGCGCGCGGCAAGTGGAACAGCCGCCACTGCATCAGCCAGAAAAGGGTGTTGGAGCCGCTGATCCAGGACGAGGACGGGTTTTTGCCGGCCCGGTAGCCGACCGCGACCGGGTGGCCGGCGTTGAGTTGGCGGTTCATGGCGGCCAGGAAGCCGGGGTCGACCAGGTTGTCGGCGTCGAAGATGACGCAGGCGTCGAAGTCGGCCGCCCGCTCGAACCGCTCGAAGAACCAGGTCAGCGCATAACCCTTGCCGATCCGCGTCCGGTCACTGCGCTCCGAGACGGTGGCACCGGCCCGCCGGGCCAGGTCGGCGGTGTCGTCGGTGCAGTTGTCGGCGGTCACGAAGACCTCGTAGGCGTCGTCGGGGTACTCCTGGGCGCGCAGGCTGTCGAGCAGCTGTCCGATCACGGCCGCCTCGTCCTTGGCGAAGACCAGCACGGCGAACCGGTGGGTGCGCTGCGAGCGCGGCGCCGGGGCGGCCAGCGTCCCCACGATCGGCCAGGCGATGACCACGTGGTACAGGCCGTAGACCGCGGAGGCGATCAGGATGGCTTGGCATATCATCGCCACCACAGTCATCGCCGGCCCCCAGCTCTCACCAGCATGGATCTCCTCGAGTCTGCCTCCGCGACCCTCGCGGCGCTCGTTCCACTTTACTTGGCGCGGCCACGGGGGTGGAGTGGGGCGGGAACGGGGGTACTGCAGGACCGGCCTAGAATGGAAGTTGCTCAGGAGGTGACGCAGGGTGCTCTTTCAGAATGACGCGAGTTGGTCGCTGTTCTGGGTGAACTGCATCATCTACACGGCATTGGTCGCGGTCCGTGCCTGGGTCGATGTCACCCTTCCGGATCGCTTCTTCCATCCCGATCGGTGGTGGTTCCGTACCCGCGAGTGGGAGCGCGAGGGCGAGTTTTACCGCGCCTACCTTCGCATCGACCGCTGGAAGGACCATTTGCCCGCCCTGGCGACCTGGAACCGGTTCTCCAAGAAGCGGCTCGCCGACGCCAACCAGCGCTACCTCAGCCGGTTCGTGGTCGAAACCTGCCGGGCTGAGTCGAACCACATGCGCGCGATTGCCTCGGTGGTCGCGATGCGGCTGTGGACGCCGCTCGACCTGTGGCTCACCTGCCTGGTGATCGGCCTCATCGGGAATGTGCCGTTCATCCTGATCCAGCGCTACAACCGGCCGCGGCTGCAGCGCACGCTGGGCCGGATCGAGCAGCGATCGCTGGCCGCCAGCGGCGACAACGAACTCCGTCCGGCCACCGCCTGAGCCTGGACGTGGCGCGGCCGGACCGGTCGGGGAACCGTTCCCTGGACGCTGAACTGCTGGCCCTCGCCGTCCCCGCGTTCGCGACCCTGCTGGCCGAGCCGCTGCTGGTCCTGGCGGATTCGGCGATCATCGGCCACATCTCCACCGAGGCACTGGCCGGCCTCGGCATCGCCGCCAGCGTGATCGGCGTCGTTCTCGGCCTGTGCATCTTCCTCGCCTACGGCACGACCGCGACGGTGTCGCGCCGGCTGGGCGCGGGCGACCTGCCCGGCGCGCTGGCCGGCGGCCTGGACGGCATCACCTTGGGCATCGGCGTCGGCATCGTGCTGGCCGGCTCGATCGCGTGGCTGGCCGAGCCGATCATCGGCCTCTACCAGGTGGCACCGGGCGTGGCCGCCCAGGCGGTCACGTACCTGCGGATCGTGGCGGCGGGCTTCCCCGCCGCTCTGGTCGTGCTGGCCGCGACCGGAGTGCTGCGCGGCTTGCAGGACACCCGCACCCCGCTGGTGGTCGTGGTGGGGATGAACCTGATCAACGTGGGGCTCAACCTGTGGCTGGTCTTCGGGCTCGGTCTCGGGATCGCCGGCGCCGGGCTCGGCACCGTGGTCTCCCAGTACTGCGCCGCCGTATTCCTGGCCTCGGCGGTGCTGCGCGGCGCCCGCCGCCAGGGCGTCCACTGGCGCTGGCACCCCGGCGGCGTGCTGGACGCGGCCCGGACCGGGCAGTGGCTGGTGGTGCGGACCGCGGGCCTGCAGGCCGCACTGCTGCTCACCACCGGCGTGGCCGCCCGGATGGGCACCACGGCGATGGCCGCCCACCAGGTGCTGAACAGCCTGTGGATGCTGCTGGTCTTCGCCATGGACGCGATCGCCATCGCCGCCCAGGCGATGGTGGGGCGGTATCTGGGAGCGGGCCGGGCCGACGTCGTCTCCAGCCTGCTGCGCCGGCTGATCGGCTGGGCGATCGGGATCGGGCTCACCGGCGGGCTGGCGCTGTGGGCCGGGAGCGGGCTCTACCTGGGCGTCTTCACCCCGGACGCCGCGGTCCGCGCGCAGGTGAGCACCGTCCTGCCACTGCTGGCGGCGCTGACCGTCGTGAGCGCGGTCGTCTTCGTGCTGGACGGCGTCCTGATCGGAGCCGGCGATGCCCGCTACCTGGCACTGGCGAGCCTGGTGAACCTGGCCACCTACGTGCCCCTCGCGCTCGCTGTGGCCTTCACCGGGGCCGGGCTGCCCTGGCTGTGGCTCGCCTACGGCGGGCTGGCGCTCAGCCGCCTGGCCACCCTGGGCTGGCGGGCCCGCGGCACGGCCTGGCAGCGGCTCGGCGCCTGACCGGCCGCACGAACCGCGGCGGACCCGAGTTGGCCACGTGACGGCCCGACTGGCGTGATCCACCCTGCCGGCGCAGCCTGGTCGGTATCGTTGGGCCGCATAGTGCTCGGCTCACGGACCAGGGGGTGGGGACTTGTGACCGACGACGACTCGACCACGCCCTACCACCCGGGACGGGTGGACGCCGGTCCGCGCGCCGACGGCGGCGCTGGACCGGCCGGTGATGAGGCGCCCGCGACCCCCGCCGAGACCGGCTTCCCGTACCTGGCGACCCAGGCGATCCAGCCGGGCGGCCCGCCCGACCCGACCACCCCGCCCGGGCCCGCGCCACGCTTCCGGAACCGGCGCCCGCGTCGCTCCGCTGCCTGGCTGCCCGTCCTGATCGGGATCCCCGCCGGCCTGTTCGTGCTGGCCGTGCTGGGGGCGTACCTGGTCTGGGGGCCGACCGGCAACCCGGTGGCCGGGTCCCCCACGCCGGTGTCCCCTGACAGCACCGCGGCAGGCGCGGTGCGCGGCTACCTGAAGGCTCTCGCGGCCGGGGACGCCGACGCCGCGCTCGGCTTCGCCGCTGCCCAGCCCGAGGACGCCACCCTGCTCATTTCGCCGGTGCTGCGCGCAGCCCACGCCGACGCACCGCTCACCGCCATCGAGGTGGGCGGCTCGGCCAGCGAAGCGACCCGCCAGTTCGTCTCGGCCCGCTACAACCTGGGCGACCAGGCGATCGGCACCGCCCTCGAGGTGGTCCGCCAGGAGGACGGGGTGTGGCGGCTGCCGCGGGTCGCGGCGACGGTGGACCTGTCGGCGCTGCGGCCGCGGGAGGTGCCGCTGACCATCAACGGCGAGCCGGTCTCCAGCAGCCGGCCGGCGCTGTTCCCTGGCCACTACACGATCGCCACCACGGCCGAGCGCTACGCGGTGGAGAACCCCGACTTCGTGGTCCCCAGCGCCATCGAGCAGCCGCAGGTGAGGGCCACCCTCACGTTGAGCGAGCGCGGCCGCGACGAGATCATCGCCGCGGCGCAGGCGCACCTGACGGACTGCGTCAAGCGCCGCAAGCTGGAGCCGGAGGGGTGCGGCTTCGCGATCGCCAACCCGTCGGGCACCAAGCTCAAGGAGTCGACGATGCGCTGGGCCGTCCATTCCGGCGACGACCTGCTCGCCGAGACCGCGCTCACCCTGGACCAGCCGGGCTCGGCGACGGGCAGCGTCAACATCGTGGTGCGCGGCGAGGTGAGCGGAACCGACGGCTCCCGCTGGAAGGCGAGCGTCCGGCTCACCCGGATGCGGGCCGACCTGACCGGGGACGAGGTCGCCGTCCAGTTCGCCTGAGCCCCGTGCGGCGTCCGGCACCTGGGCAGCGGGGCAGTCGGGGTTATCCTGCGGCCATGCCCGAGTACCCGACTGCGTCCGTCACCGCCGACTTCGCGCGGAACCTAGCCGAGGTCCGCGGCCGGATCGCCGCGGCTTGCGCAAAGGTCGACCGCGACCCGGCCGGGGTTCGCCTGCTGCCGGTGTCCAAGACCGTCGACGAGGCGCGGATGCGGGCCGCGGTCGAGGCGGGGATGACCGAGTTCGGCGAGAACAAGGTGCAGGAGGCGAAGGCCAAGGCGGCGGCCCTGGCCGACCTGCCCGGGCTGCGCTGGTCGGTGATCGGGCACCTGCAGACGAACAAGGCCAAGGATGTCATCGCCTTCGCCGACGAGTTCCAGGCGCTGGACAGCGTCCGGGTCGCCGAAGCGCTGGACCGCCGGCTGCAGGCCGCGGGGCGCTCGCTGGACGTCCTGGTGCAGGTGAACACCTCCCGGGAGGAGAGCAAGTACGGGCTGCCCCCCGAGGCGGCGGCCGGCTTCCTCAGCCAGCTGCCGCAGTTCTCCGCGCTGCGGGTGCGCGGCCTGATGACCCTGGCCATCTTCAGCTCCGACACCGATGCGGTGCGGGCCTGCTTCGTCCGGCTCCGCGACCTGCGCGACCGGTTGCGCCAGGACGCGCCCGAGGGCGTCGAACTGGACGAACTCAGCATGGGGATGTCGGGTGACTTCGAGACCGCCATCGAGGAGGGCGCCACGGTCGTCCGGGTCGGCCAGGCGATCTTCGGCGCCCGGGCCACCGCCGACACCCTTTACTGGCCGCGCGACGGAGTCTGAGCCGGCCGACTAGGTTGGGTCGATGAAGACCTTCCCCCTGCCCGGCACCGAGCTGACCGTGCCCGCCGTCGTCGCCGGCATGATGCGCATCCAGAGCAAGACCGACGCCGAGATCCGGGAGCTGTTCGACGCGGCCCTGGAGTCGGGGGTCACCTTCTTCGACCACGCCGACATCTACGGCTCCCCCACCCACGCCTGCGAGCGGCGGTTCGCCGAGGCGCTCCGGCTCACGCCCTCGGCGCGCGCCGAGGTGGTACTCCAGTCCAAGGCCGGCATCGTCAAGGACGGCCCCTACTTCGACTTCTCCTACGACCACCTGATCGAGTCGGTCGACGGGTCGCTGGCCGCCCTGGGCACCGACTACCTCGACATCCTGCTGCTGCACCGTCCGGACGCCCTGGTCGAGCCGGAGGAGGTCGCCCGTGCCTTCGACGACCTGGCCGCCGCCGGGAAGGTCCGGTACTTCGGGGTCTCCAACCACACCCCGGCCCAGATCGAGCTGCTGCGCCGGTACGTGACCCGGCCGCTGGTCGCCAACCAGCTGCAGCTGTCGCTCACCCACGCGCCGCTGGTGGCCCAGGGCCTGACGATGAACATGGCCGGGCACGAGGAGTCGGCCGACCGAACCCTCGGCGCCCTGGATTACTGCCGGCTGCACGACATCACGGTGCAGGCGTGGTCGCCGATGCAGGCCGGGCTGGTCCCGGGCAGTTTCCTGGGGCACGCGTCCTACCCCGAGCTGAACTCCGTGATCGATCGGCTGGCCGCCGACTACGGCGTCCCCGCCGAAGGGATCGCCACCGCCTGGCTGACCCGGCACCCGGCCCGGATGCAGGTGGTACTCGGCACCACGAGCCCGCAACGGCTGCGGGCTGCGGCCGCCGGAGCCGACGTCCAGCTGAGCCGCCGGGAGTGGTACGAGCTCTACCGGGCGGCCGGGCACCGGCTGCCCTGAGTCACCACACCACGGAGGACAGCCACAGCACGGCCGGCATCGTCACGATCGCCGACAGCGTCGAGAGGGTCAGCAGCCGGGTCGGGAAGCTGGGCTCGCTCTCGTGCATGATCGCGAACATCACCAGGAAGGCCCCGACCGGGGCCGAGATCGCGATCAGCGTGGCGCTCTTGGCCACCGGGTCGATCGGGAGCAGCGCGAAGGCCACCACGAACAGCGTCGGCACGAGGAGGTTGCGGGCCGCGGTGCCGAGCCAGGCGTAGCGGTCCCGGAACACCGAGCGCACCCCGATCACGGCAAGGTTCGCGCCGACCACCATCATGCTGAGCGGGGTGTTCATCGACGCGACATGGCCCATCGCCTCGGCGACCAGGTCGGGGGGACGCACCGAGAGCACGAAGCAGACGAGCCCCGCCGCGGTGGCAATGATGTTGGGGTTGAGCAGCACCTCGACGAGGCGGCTGCCCCGCGCGCCGGGGCGTCCACCGCCGAACAGGCCGTCGCCGTGGGTCCACACGAAGATCTGGAAGGTGACGACGAAGGCGACCACGTAGAACACCCCGTCGTCGCCCAGCAGGGCTTGCGCCAGCGGGATTCCGAGGAAGCCGGCGTTGGAGTAGGTGGTGCCGTACTTCAGCGCGGTGCGCCGGGCCCGGTCGGGGATGAGGCGCCGGCTGAACAGCAGCGCCGAGATCCCGATCATGATCACGAAGACCGCGATGTCGAGGACGAAGACCAGCCCGATCGTCTGCAGCCGCGCCGGGTCGAAGGGACGCAGGAAGGCCTGCAGGATCACGGCCGGGGTGACGAAGAAGAGCAGCAGCTTGGTCATGCCCTTGACCGCGTCGTCACCGATCCACTTCAGGCGATAGGCGATCCAACCGAGCGCCATCAGCATGAACATGATCGCGACCTGGCCGGCCGAGATCCCGATACTCACGAACCCTCCGCCTGCTCCCTGATCGCGCGCCGGCCGCGCCGCCGACAGCAACCTACACTCCCCGGCTCGTCCGTCCGGGTGCTTCGCGGCAACCCACGGCAATCGCGATCCCGCCGCCGGGCAGGTGTGGCACGGTAAGCGGCATGCCCTGGTTCCAGCACACCGCTTCGCTGATCACCCGTCCCGAGATCGAGGCCCTGCTCGACAAGACGGTGGACGAGGCGCGCGACCGCCTCGGGATCGCTGCGCTGCGCCGCGTGCTGCTGCTGCCGCCCGACATCACCCGTGCCCACGCCGGTCTCGGCTGGATGACCGAGTACCTGTTCCACAAGCTCGACGCCGCGGGCGCCGAGGTGCACGTGATCCCGACCCTGGGCCAGCACGTGCCGCACACCGTCGCCGACAACGAGTGGATGTTCGGCTCCATCCCCCAGGACCGCATCCACGCCCATGACTGGAAGAACGGCGTCACCCACGTCGGCACCGTCCCGGCCGAGTTCGTGCGGCAGGTCACCGGCGGGCTGGTGGACTGGGAGATGCCGATCGACCTCAACACCATGACCGTCACCGAGCAGTGGGACCTGATCATCAACCTGGGCCACGTCGTGCCGCACGAGGTGCTGGGGTTCGCCAACCACAACAAGAACTACTTCATCGGCCTGGGTGGCAAGCGCACCCTGGGTTCGTCCCACATGGCCTCGGCGGTCTACGGCATCGAGAACAACCTGGGCAACCTGGTCACGCCGGTGCGGCAGTGCTTCAACTATGCCGAGGACCACTTCCTGGCCGACCTGCCCGACGTCTACGTCCAGCTGGTGATGAACTACGACGCCGACGGCCGGCTGGTGCACACCGGCGTCTTCGTCGGCGACGACCTCGACACCTACCTCGAGGCCGCGAAGCTGTCGCGGGAGCAGAACATCACCGTCTTCGACGAGCCGGTGCACAAGATCGTCGCTGTGATGCAGGCCGACGAGTTCCGCGCCACCTGGGTGGCGAACAAGGCGGTCTACCGCACCCGGATGGCGATGGCGGACGGCGGCGAGCTGCTGGTGATCGCTCCCGGGGTGGAGCGCTTCGGCGAGCAGCCCGAGGTGGACGCGCTGATCCGCACCTACGGCTACCTGTCGAAGTCGCAGGTGCTGGACCTGTTCGAGTCCCGCGAGGACATGCAGGACATCCCGCACGGCACCGCCCACCTGGTGCACGGCTCCGCCGAGGGCCGGTTCACCATCCGGTACGCCCCCGGCAAGCTGAGCCGCGAGGACATCGAGTCGGTCGGCTACGAGTACGCCGACGTGGACGAGGCGCTGGCGCGGTACAACCCGGAGACGATGACCGACGGCTGGAACACGATGCCGGACGGGGAGCGGGTCTTCTTCATCTCCACCCCCTCCGCCGGGCTGTGGAGCACCCGGGAGCGGCTCTACCACCGCTGACCACCGGCAGGCCGCGGCCAGGTGGCGGACTGTCCGGCGCGGTTCGGGACCCTGCCGGTGGCGATGGGCGGTTCGCTATGCTCCGCCAAGGGTTCGACCGGCCCCGGTCCAGAGGAGCAGCCACTGATGGCAGACAAGTCACTGAACCGCGACACCTCGCAGCTCGACTCGGCGACCTGGGACCACCGCTGGGGTTTCCGCGACACCCGGATGGTCGTCCAGCCCGACGAGTGCGTGATCATGACCGGCAGCCGGTACAACCTGTGCGGGTACCCGATGCCCTACCTCATCCCGTTCGTCCGCCAGGAGCTCGAGGTCGACATCGACTTCAGCCACACCCGGCCGATCACGCAGGAGCCATACGTCTCGCCGGTGAACCGCAACGAGGCCTTCCTCACGGCACTGCAGGACGCGCTACGTCCCGACCAGGTCAGCCTCGACGACCGGGAACGGCTGATCCACAGCCACGGCCAGACCACCACCGACGAGGTCTCCCGGGTGCTGTACGGCAACCTGCACCGCAGCGTGGACGCGGTGGTGTGGCCCGAGTCCGAGGCCGACTGCGTCGCCCTCGTGAACCTCGCCCGCGACCACGACGTCTGCCTCATCCCCTACGGCGGCGGCACCAATGTCTCCGACGCGCTCCAGATCCCCGAATCCGAGACCCGGATGGTGGTCTCCCTCGACATGCGGCGGATGGACGCCGTGGAGTGGGTCGACACCGACAACCTGACGGCCTGCGTCCAGGCCGGCATCGTCGGGAGCCGGCTGGAGGAGGTGCTGGAGCAGCACGGGCTGACCTGCGGCCACGAGCCCGACAGCATGGAGCTGTCGACCCTGGGCGGGTGGATCGCCACCAACGCCAGCGGGATGAAGCGCAACCGCTACGGCAACATCGAGGACATCGTCGAGAACGTCACCCTGGTGACGCCGTCCGGGGTGGTCGAGAACCTCTACCCCACCCCCCGGCAGGCCGCGGGGGTGGACGCCTACAAGGCGGCCTTCGGCAGCGAGGGCAACCTCGGCCTGGTGACCAAGGCGGTGATCCGCGTCCACCGACTGCCCGAGGCGAAGCGGTACGGCTCGATCATCTTCCGCGACTGGAAGACCGGGGTGGACTTCATGGCCGCGCTGAACCGCACCGGAGTGCGGCCGGCCAGCATCCGGCTGGTCGACAACGTCCAGTTCCGGCTCGGCCAGGCGCTCAAGCCGGCGGCCACCGACCGGCGCAAGATCCTGACCAGCAAGCTGGAGAAGCTCGTCGTCACCCGGGTGAAGGGCTTCGACCCGCACGAGATGGTCGCGGCCACCATGGTGCTCGAGGGCAGCCGCGCCGAGGTCGACTACCAGTACAAGGTGGTCACCGAGACCGCGAAGAAGTTCGGCGGCATGTCGGGCGGCCCCGCCAACGGGGAGCGCGGCTACATGCTCACCTACGCGATCGCGTACATCCGTGACCTGCTCAGCGACTACTACATCGTGGGGGAGACCTACGAGACGACGGTGCCGTGGAGCAGGATCCACGACGTCTGCGACGCCGTGAAGCGGGTCGCCAACGCCGAGCATGAGCGGCTCGGCTTCCCCGGCAAGCCGTTCACCTCGCCGCGGGTGACGCAGATGTACCACACCGGGGTCTGCATCTACTTCACCCACGGGCTGCTGCACAAGGGCGTCGAGGACGGCGACGAGAAGTTCGCCGAGATGGAGAAGAACATCCGTGCCGCGATCATGGCGGCCGGCGGCTCGATCTCGCACCACCACGGCGTCGGCAAGCTGCGCAGGAAGTTCGTCGACCTGGTCGCCTCGCCGCCGAGCCGGGACGCCGTCCGGGCGCTGAAGCAGGGCCTCGACCCGCAGAACGTCTTCGGGGTGCGGAACAACATCTTCGCCGAGTGAGGCTCAGCGGACTCCCCGCATCAGCTTCAGGACCCACGGCGAGGCGACCGCCAGCAGGACGCCGATGCCGATCGCGATCAGCCCCAGCACGGTGAAGTAGGAGGCCTCGCTCTCGGGCGAGTAGAGCTTCGCCAACTCGCCGGAGACCGCCGTGCCGAGCGACACCGACAGGTAGAACAGCGCCACCATCTGGGTGTGGAAGGCCGCCGGGGCCAGCTTGGTCGTGACCGAGAGCCCCACCGGCGAGAGCAGCAGTTCGGCGACGGTGAAGACCAGCACGATCCCGACCAGCGCCAGCAGCGGCGTCGAGTTGGGTCCGCCCCCGACGAAGGGCAGGAACAGCAGGAAGGCGGCGCCCATCACGATCGTCCCGGCGGCGAACTTCACCGGGGTGGGCGGCTGCCGGTTCCCGAGCCGGGTCCACAGGGCGGCGAAGACACCGGACAGGATGATGATGAACACCGGGTTGATCGACTGCACCCACGACACCGGCATCTCGAACCCGCCGATCACCCGGTTGAGGCGCTGGTCGGAGTAGATCGTGAGCACAGTGAACTGCTGCTGGTAGAGCGACCAGAAGGCGACCGAGGCGATGAACAGCGGGATGAAGCCGTACACCCGGGAGCGCTCGGTGTCGGAGACGTGCCGGCTGGTGATGATGACGATGAAGTAGCTGATCGCGGCGATGATCACCGCTCCGATCACCAACAGGGTCAGGTTGCCCGGGTTGATCAGGCCGGTGAACACGCCGATGACCACCAGCACCACCGCGCCGACCGCGATCCCGATCGCCAGCGGGTAGCGCTCGCGGGGCAGCGGATCGGGCACCTCGGAGGCCTCGGTGGGCAGCCGCTTGCGGCCCAGCGTGTACTGCACCAGACCGGCCGCCATGCCGACCGCCGCCAACCCGAAGCCCCAGTGGAAGCCGAGCCGCTGCTGCAGCAGGCCGGTCAGGACCGGGCCCAGGAAGGCGCCCAGGTTGATGCCCAGGTAGAACAAGGAGAAACCGGCATCGCGGCGCGGGTCCTCGGCGGAGTACAGCGTGCCCACCACGGCCGTCGCGCTCGCCTTCAGCCCGCCCGAACCGACCGCCACCAGGATCAGGCCGACCGCCACCCCGATGACGCCGGGCAGCACGGCCAGGGCGATGTGGCCCAGCATGATCACCACGGCGCTGTAGAACAGCACCCGTTCGCTGCCGAGCAGGCGGTCGGCCAGCCACGCCCCCAGGATGGTGGACAGGTAGACCGCGCCGCCATACGCCCCGACGATGCCGGCAGCCACGCCCTGGTCGATCCCCAGGCCGCCCTCGGCCGCCGAGTAGTACAGGTAGAGCAGCAGGATGCCCTGCATGCCGTAGAAGCTGAACCGCTCCCACATCTCCACGCCGAACAGGTTGGCCAGCGCCCAGGGCTGGCCGAAGAAGCGGCGCTCGCGGCGGGCATCCGGCACCTGCCCGGGATCTCCGGGTTGGGGTGCTGCCAGTGGTTGGCTCGGTCCGGCCATATTTCGACATTACTCGCCAGCCCTGCCGGCACGGCTGGCTCGGCCCGCGCCGGTGCCGGGCGCGGCGGCGTTCCACACCTGCTGCCGCCTGTCGCGAGGTGGCTGGCCGGCGCCATAATTCCGGCCATGACAACACCGCCCGGCACGGTCCGGGCCGCCACCGTGGCCGATGCCGCGGACTGCGCCAGGATCTACGCCCACTACGTCCAGCACACCACCGTCAGCTTCGAGACCGAGCCCCCGTCGGTCGAGACGCTGGCCTCCCGGATCGCCGACTACTCGGCCAGTCACGCCTGGCTGGTGCTCGAGCGGGCGGGCGGGATCGCCGGGTACGCCTACGGCCACCGCTTCGCCGAACGGGCGGCCTACAGCTGGTCCTGCGAGACCAGCATCTACCTCGACCCCGAGCACCGGGCATCCGGCGGCGGGCGTGCCCTGTACCACACGCTCCTGCCCCGCCTCGCCGAGCGTGGCTACCGCCGGGTCTACGCGGGGATCACCCTGCCCAACCCGGCCAGCGTCGGCTTCCACCAGGCGATGGGCTTTCGCCAGGTGGGGGTGCTGGAGCGGGTCGGCTGGAAGCTCGGAAACTGGCACGACGTGGCCTGGCTGCAGCGCGACCTGCACGACGGCGACGACGGGGCACCGCCGGACCCGCCCCGCTGACTGCTACCGCCGCGCGTTGGCCTCGAACCAGTCCAGCAGCGCCGCCGTGAAGTCCGCGGTGAGCGCCGGGACGTGAGAGCCGTCGCTGATCGACCACAAGGCCACCTCGGTGCCGTCCGCGCACCCCGACCAGGTCTTCGTGGTGAGGTCGTCGCCCGACACGTTCGTGTCGGCGTCCAACTCCGGGCCCTCGGACGGTTCCCCGGTCGGGCAGGAGTCGCGCTCCCGCCACAGCTCGACGGTCTCGGCGGCCGAGGTGTACTCGTCGCCGTCGATCTGGCCGCCGCCGGCCAGGATCGTGTCGTCAGCCGTGCCCTGCACCTGCAGGACGCTCACCGGACGGGCCGGGTCGCAGTCGGTGCCGACGTCCATCGCCCCGGCCAGCGAGGCGACCGCGGCCACCACGTCCGCCCGGTCACAGGCCAGCCGCAGGGCCATGAAGCCGCCGTTGGAATGGCCCACGACGTAGACCCGCGCCGGATCCACGGCGTACTGCTGCTGCACTGTGGCGATCACGTCCGCCAGGTAGGCGACGTCGTCGACCTGGCTGCGGTAGAAGTCGCAGCAGGCCTTCGAGGCGTTCCAGAACCGGTCACCGCGGGGGTTCTCGGTGCCCTGCGGCAGGGCGACCAGCACGTCGCGGGAGTCGGCGGCCTCCGCCAGCCCGAAGAAGGAGAAGACCTCCGAGCCGTTGGAGGTGTAGCCGTGCAGCGCGACCAGCAGCGACCCGGGCCGCGCCGGGTCGTAGCCGGTCGGGACGTGCAGCTCGAACGGCCGGTCGGCGAGTTGGACGGTGCCGGTGCTGCCGGGGCTGATGGCCGGCTGCGGGGACTGGGTCGCGGAAGGCTGGCTGGCCGGCGTCCGACTGGGCGCCTGGCCGGGTGCCGGCGACGCGGCCGGCGACGAACACCCGGCCAGGGCGGTGAGCAGCACGGCGAGCGCCATCAGCAGCCCGGTCACCGTTCGCGCGCGCATCCCGCCTCCGCTCCGCCTTCGGCAGGGTGGACGCCGGCCGGTGGCCGGCGTCACCCGGCCGGATCAGGCCTTCTGGTCCTCCACGTCCGGAGCCGGCTGCACCGACCACTCCGGCGGCTCGTCGCGACCCGACTCCTCGTCGGCGTCGGCGTCCTCGGAGGTCTTCTGCACGATGCCGGCCGCGTGGTGGACGGGTGCGTAGACGACGTAGAGCTGCATCGGCTCGTCGCCGACGTTCTCGATGTCGTGCCACACCCCGGCCGGAACCTGGACACTCCAGCCGTCGCTGACGTCGTAGGTCTCCAGCTTGGCCTTGTTCGTCCCCAGCTTCGCCACGCCCTTGCCGGCGTCCAGCCTGATGAACTGGTCGGTCTCGGGGTGCTTCTCCAGCCCGATCGAGCTGCCCACCGGGATCGACATCAGGGTGACCTGGAGGTACTTCCCGCTCCAGGCGACCGTCCGGTAGTTCTTGTTCTCGACCGTTGCCTTCTCGATGTCGAAGACATTGGGGTCGGGCCCGTTGTCGGTGATCTTCATTAGCGTCCCTTCGTCGGTGGCTGCGGTGCAGTCGTCCTTGCGGACTACCCCGCGACCGTTTGCCCTACACGGATCGTCCCACCCCTGACCGGGTCGCGCCACGAGTTGCAGCGGGTTCGCCTGGTCGGGGCCCGCCGGCGGCGGGGGTTCGCCCGCCCGCGGAGCGGGTAACGGCCGTCTCCACAGCACGGACGGGAGCCTGAGAATGGGCGAGAAGTCAGAGGTCCAGAGCCTCACCGAAGCGGACGTGGCCGGCGAGCCGCTGGACGCCACACCGCCTGCCAGCGACACCGGTCAGGTGCAGCAGGGCGAGCCCAAGCGGTACCCCGAGGACGTCCACGACGACGACCAGCCCTACCCCGGCGAGCCGGCCGACGACTGACGATCCCGGCGGCTGCCACGTGCGCTGACCGGGGTCGGTTCTCCGATTTCGCGGGCGCGAGACGGGTGGCCGACCAGAACTGCGCCCGAGGCGGGGAGCCCACCGGGGTTGTGGAATCCTTGACCCATGCGGCTGCTCCTGATTCGTCACGGTGAGTCGCAGAACAACCGGATCCACGCCGACACCGGCAGTTGGGCCGGGCGCACCCCGGACCCGGAGCTCACCGGCCTGGGACGCCGTCAGGCCGAGCGGCTCGGGCAGCACTTCCGTGCCGGACACCTCACCCCGCCCGACGTCCTGCTCACCTCGCTGATGCGCCGGGCGGTGGGGACGGCAGCCCCGATCGCCGGGGCCCTCGACCTGCCGCTGGAGGGCGACCTGCTGCTGCACGAGGTCGGTGGCGTGTTCGACGCCGCCGACGAAGGCCCGCACGTCACCGGCGTCCCGCACCTCGGGAGTCCCGCGAGCACCCTGCTGGAGCTGAGCCCCCACCTCGTCCTGCCCGGCGAAGTGGATGAGGACGGCTGGCACCGGCGTCCGTTCGAGCCACCGGCAGCCGCTTGGCAGCGGGCCTGCGAGGTGGCCGAGTCCTTGCTCGAGCGCTTCGGCGATTCCGACATCACCGTCGGACTGGTCACCCACGCCTGGTTCAGCCAGTACCTGCTGCACGCCCTGCTGGGTTGGCAGCCGGGTGAGGACGGACGCCTCTCGGCCTGGCTGGTGATCAACAACACCGGCCACACCCTGCTGGAACTGCACCCGGGCCCCGACTGGCCCCCCGCCCTGGTCTGGCTGAACCGCCACGATCATCTCCCGGAGGACGAAGTCACCGGCTGACCGGCGCTTTCGCGCCAGGCCCTGACCTTCTGCCCGCGCCCGGATGACCCCACCGCCCCACCGACGCCACTCTCCCCACCCTTCGCGTCGAGGGCCACCCATCCCGCCGAGGGCCACCCTTCGCGCTGAGGGCCACCCATCATCGGTGGCCCTCGATGAATCCGGTGGCCCTCGATGAATCAGGTGGCCCTCGATTCCGGCAGCAATTCACCATCGGGCCAAATGTGTCGCGGAGCGTCATGTGTGATGCCGTGTGTTTTCTTGTTGATTTTGCTTGACGTGTGTCCGACTAAGTGGTTTTATCTACCCAATACCGGTCGGTTGCTCATTGCAGAGACCTCCGGCCGCCACTACGTCAAGTGAAGGAAGTCACCAATGACTACCGAAGTTACGACGCGGACGGGGTCCACCCGGGTAGCGGTGCAGAAGTTCGGGACCTTCCTGTCGAACATGGTCCTGCCGAACATCGGGGCCTTCATCGCCTGGGGCCTGATCACCGCCATCTTCATCAAGGTCGGCTGGATCAACCTGATCTCCCCGCAGCCCGAAGACGGCTGGGTCGCCGCCCTGGGCGGCTGGGGCGCCTTCGACGGCAAGGGGATCGTCGGCCCGACGATCACCTACCTGCTGCCCATCCTGATCGGCTACACCGGCGGCAAACTGGTCTACGACGTCCGCGGCGGCGTGGTCGGCGCGATCGCCACCATGGGCGTCATCACCGGCACCTCGATCCCGATGTTCATGGGCGCGATGATCATGGGTCCGCTGGGCGGTTGGACCATGAAGAAGATCGACGGCCTGTGGGACCAGAAGATCCGGCCCGGCTTCGAGATGCTGGTCAACAACTTCTCCGCCGGCATCTGGGGCGGCCTACTCGCGATCTTCGGCTTCTTCATCATGAGCCCGATCGTCACCGCGATCTCGAACGCGGCCGGGGCGGCGGTCGGCTGGCTGGTCAACACCGGCCTGCTGCCACTCACCTCCATCCTCATCGAGCCGGCCAAGGTGCTGTTCCTGAACAACGCCATCAACCACGGCATCCTCACCCCGCTCGGCACCCAGCAGGCGCTGGAGACCGGCAAGTCGGTGCTCTTCCTGCTCGAGGCGAACCCCGGCCCCGGCCTGGGCCTGCTGCTCGCCTTCATGTTCTTCGGACGCGGGGCCGCCAGGGCCTCTGCGCCGGGTGCGGCGATCATCCAGTTCCTGGGCGGCATCCATGAGATCTACTTCCCCTACGTCCTGATGAAGCCGATCCTGATCCTCGCCATGATCGCCGGCGGCATGACCGGGGTCTTCGTGAACGTCCTGTTCAACGTGGGCCTGAGGGCGCCGGCGGCACCGGGTTCGATCATCGCGGTCTACGCCCAGACCGCCCCGGACAGCTTCCTCGGTGTCACCCTCTCGGTGATCGCCTCCGCCGCGGTCACCCTGGTCGTGGCGGCCTTCCTGCTGCGGCTCGGCAAGGACGAGCCGGAGGGCGACCTGGCTGCGGCCACCGCCGAGATGGAGAACCTGAAGGGAAAGAAGTCGAGCGTGGCCGGGTTCCTCACCGAAACCACCACCGCGACGCCGAACGGGCCGATCCGCACCATCGTCTTCGCCTGCGACGCCGGCATGGGCTCGTCGGCGATGGGCGCCTCGGTGCTCCGCAAGAAGATCCAGGCCGCCGGTTTCACCGACGTCCTGGTGGTCAACAAGGCCATCTCGAACCTCGAGGACTCCTTCGAGGTGGTTGTCTCGCACAAGGACCTGATCGACCGGGCCCGGGAGAAGACGCCGTCAGCCACCCACGTGGCGGTGGACAACTTCCTCGGCAGTCCCCGCTACGACGAGGTGGTCGAGCTGGTCAAGCAGACCAACGGCGCACCCGCGCCGAACTGACCGACCCTTACCGATCCGTCGCCGGTCCGGCCCAGCGCCGGACCGGCGCCCCCCCCCCCCCCC
>JAEZHJ010000158.1 GCA_023436925.1 Actinomycetes bacterium | reverse complement strand
GTCAGCGGCGCCAGAGCGAGTGCCAGGCCAGGCCCAGCTCGCCGACCATGGTGCGCAGCAGCGGCAGGCTGATCCCCACCACCGCGTGCGGATCGCCGTCCAGCCGGGTGATGTAGGCGCCGCCCAGTCCGTCGATGGTGAACCCGCCGGCCACCTCGACCGGCTCGCCCGTCGCCACATAGGCGGCGATCTCCTCGTCGTCCAGCTGGGCGAACCAGACCCGGGTGCTCTCCACGGCGGTGCGGGAGCTGACCTGCCCGCCCCGGCGCAGCACCAGGTGGTGCCCGGTCCGCAGCACCCCGCTGCGCCCGCGGATCCGGCGCCAACGCTCGGCGGCCTGCTCGGGGCTGGACGGCTTGCCGTGCACCTCCCCCTCGAAGTCGAGGACGGAGTCGCAGCCGATCACCAGCACGTCACCCTCGGGCAGCCCGGCGGCGACCGACTCGGCCTTGGCCCGGGCCAGCGCTGCGACCAGTTCGGCCGGGTCGCTCAGGTCGATCGAGTCCTCGTCGAAGCCGGAGACCACGACCTCGGGGTCGATGCCCGCCGCCCGCAGCGTGGTGAGGCGGGCGGGGGAGCGGGAGGCGAGGACGACCCGTGGCGCAGCGCTCACCGCCGGCCGAGGATCTGGCCGAGCAGGTCGCCGAGCGCGTCACCGGAGGACTGGCTGCCACGGCTCGTCCCGGTCGCTGACCCGGCCCCGGGGAAGCTTGCCGAACCGCCACCGAGCGCGCCGCCGAGCACCTGTCCGAGGATCTCGCCCAGACCGCCACCGCCGGCGTTGCCGGCCCCGGCGCCACCCAGCATCCCGCCGAGCAGGTCGGCCAGGCCGCCGCCCGAGGACTGGCCGGCGCGGCCGCCGCCCAGCACCTGGCGCGAGAGCCAGCTCATCACCAGCGGTGCCAGCACCGGCAGCAGCCGGGCCAGCAGGTCTCCGTTCTGGCCGGCCAGCGGCTGGATCCGGCTGGGGTTGTCGGCGAAGACGTGGCCCAGGATGCGCCGGCCGTCCTCGGTGTCGACGGCGTCCAGGTCGTGGATCGGCTCGGTGTGCTGGCCCAACGCCCCCAGCAGGCTCTGCTGCCCGGCCGGGTCGGCGGCGTTGGCCTGCATGCTGCCCAGCAGGGTGGGAATGGCGGTCTGCGCGGCCTGGCGCACCTCGTCCGGGCTGGCGCCCAGCTGGTTGGCCAGGGCGGTCAGGTCGACACCCGACAGGATCTCGTCGGTGGCGTTGGTCATCTCAATGTCCTCTCTCAGGTCCGGAAGCTGCTGCGCCACGCCTCACGGCCCGGAACCAGTGGCGTCCGGACAGTGTGCCAGTAGGAACGCCAGCCGCCGGCCAGCGTGCTGGTGACCGGGGTGTGGGGTGCCGGACGGCCACGTTGCAGGGCGACCAGGACAGCGGTCAGGGCGGCCAGTTCGGCATCGCTGGGATGCCCGGAGCGGACCTCCAGCGCGGGCAGGGCCTCGGAGTCGTTCACAGCGGGATGTTCCCGTGCTTCTTGGGCGGCAACTGCTGCCGCTTGGTGCGCAGCAGGCGCAGCACGCGGATGATCTGGGCGCGGGTCTCGTGCGGGAAGATCACCTTGTCCACATACCCGCGTTCGGCGGCGACATACGGGTTGGCGAGCTCGTCGTTGTACTCCTGGATCAGCTCCTGCCGCCGCAACTGCGGATCCTCGGAGTCGGCCAGCTCGCGCCGGTAGAGGATGTTGACCGCGCCCTCGGCCCCCATCACCGCGATCTGCGCGGTCGGCCAGGCCAGGTTGACGTCGGCGCCCAGCGGCTTGGACCCCATCACGCAGTAGGCGCCGCCGTAGGCCTTGCGGGTGATCACCGTGACCAGCGGGACGGTGGCCTCGGCGTAGGCGTAGATCAGCTTCGCGCCGCGGCGGATGATGCCGTCCCACTCCTGGTCGGTGCCGGGCAGGAAGCCGGGGACGTCGACGAAGGTCAGGATCGGCAGGTTGAAGGCGTCGCAGGTGCGCACGAACCGGGCCGCCTTCTCCGAGGCCTTGATGTCGAGGCAGCCCGCGAAGACCAGCGGCTGGTTGGCGATCACCCCGACCGCACGGCCCTCCACCCGGCCGAACCCGCAGATGATGTTGGGCGCGTAGAGCTGGTGCACCTCCAAGAACTCGTCGTCGTCCAGCACCCGCTTGATGACCTCGTGCATGTCGTAGGGCTGGTTCGGAGAGTCCGGGATGATCGTGTCGAGCACCCGGTCGTGGTCGGTGAAGGTGAGGTCGGCCTCGAACTCGTCGAAGACCGGCGGGTCCTCGAGGTTGTTCTGCGGCAGGTAGGTGAGCAGTTCGCGGACGAACTCGATCGCGTCGGTCTCGTCGGCGGCCAGGTAGTGGGAGTTGCCCGACTTGGTGGAGTGGGTGCGGCCGCCGCCCAGGTCCTCCATCGAGACGTCCTCGCCGGTGACGGTCTTGATCACCGCGGGCCCGGTGATGAACATCTGCGAGGTCTGGTCGACCATCACCACGAAGTCGGTCAGCGCGGGGGAGTACACGTGGCCGCCGGCGGCCGCCCCCATGATCAGCGAGATCTGCGGGATGACGCCCGAGGCGAGGGTGTTGCGACGGAAGATCTGCGAGTACAGGTCGAGCGAGGCGACGCCCTCCTGGATCCGGGCACCGCCGCCCTCGTTGATCCCGATGATCGGGCAACCGGTCTTGATGGCGAAGTCGATGATCTTGACGATCTTCTCCCCGTACACCTCGCCGAGCGCCCCGCCGAACAGCGTGACGTCCTGGGAGAAGACGCACACCGGGCGGCCGTGGATCGCCCCGACGCCGGTGATCACCCCGTCGGTGTAGGGCCGTTTGGCGTCCATCCCGAAAGCGGTCGAGCGGTGCCGCGAGAACCTGTCGAACTCGGCGAAGCTGCCCTCGTCCAGCAGGGCGAGGACGCGCTCCCGGGCGGTCATCTTGCCCTGCGCGTGCACCTTCTCCACCGCTGCCGCAGGGCTGGGGTTCAACGCCTCGTCACGGCGGTTGGCAAGGTCGGCGAGCTTGCCCGCGGTCGTGTGGATGTCGATGCCCATGGCCCCGACGATAGAGCGCCCGGCCCGGCGGGGCATAGGGTGGTCGCCCGTGGGACCACTGGTTGACGCCGAGCGCCTCGGTGGTGCAGTAACCGGCCGATTGTGGACGAGCGTCGCAGCCGTCGCCGAGACCGGATCGACCAATGCCGACCTCGCCGCGCTGGCCCGCAACGGGGCCCCCGGCGGGGCGGTCCTGGTCGCCGACCACCAGACCACCGGCCGTGGCCGCTTCACCCGGGTGTGGACGGCGCCGCCGGGCGCCTGCCTGGCGGTGTCGGTGATGCTGCGCCCGCCGGACGCCCAACCCGCCCGCTGGCTGTGGCTGCCGCTGCTGGCCGGCCTGGCGGTGGTGGACGGGGTCCGCGCCGCCGCCGGGGTGGACGCGCGCCTGAAGTGGCCCAACGATGTCCTGGCCGGTGGCCGCAAGCTGTGCGGCATCCTCGCCGAGCGGGTGGATTCGGCCGCCGGCCCCGCGGTGGTGATCGGGATGGGGATCAACACCACCCTGGCCGCCGCCGACCTGCCGGTGCCGACCGCGACCTCGCTGGCGCTGGAGGGCGGCCGGGTCGACCCTGACGAACTGGCCGCCGCGGTGCTGCTGGCCTTCGAGGGCCGCTACACCCGCTGGCTGGCCGGCGCCGACCTGCGCGACGACTATGTCGCGGCCTGCGACACGATCGGACGCCAGGTGCGGGTCGACCTGGGCGAGACCGCGGTGGAGGGCCGGGCGGTCGGGGTGGACGCCGACGGCCGGTTGCTGGTGCAGACGGGGTCCGGCCCGCAGGCCTTCGCCGCGGGGGATGTCTGGCACCTGCGCTGAGCCGGGCGGCCGGATGTGGAACCATGGTGGCGTGGGTCTGCCAGGCAAGTACCTCGGAGCTGACGAGGAGCAGTTGCTGCACCTGCGTACCCACGGCAAGGCACTGGTCCAACCGGTGCTGGCACTGCTGCTGATCGCGGTGGCGGCGGGGGTCGGGGCCGCCGCCACCCCGGCCCGGTGGCAGCCCTGGGCGGGATGGGTGGAACTGGCTCTGGCCGCGGCCGCGCTGGCGGCCTGGGTGGTCGCCCCCTACCTGCGCTGGCTGACCACCACCTACACCCTCACCGACCGCCGGATCATCACCCGCCGCGGCATCCTGCACAAGAGCGGCCACGACCTGCCGCTGAGCCGGATCAACAACGTGGCCTACGAGCGCAGCCTGCTGGACCGGATGCTGGGCTGCGGGACGCTGATCCTCACCACGGCCGCGGAGGCGCCGGTCGCGTTGCACGACATCCCCGATGTCGAGGGCGTCCACGTGCTGATGACCGAACTGCTCTTCGGCGACGACCAGCGCCCGCGTCAGCCGGACGCCGTCGAGTGACCACGCAACAGCCGGTCCGGCTCCCGCTGCGCACGCAACTGCTGAGGTTCGTCATCTCCGGCGGGCTGTCCGCGATCGTCGACTACGGGTTGCTGCTGGGCCTGATGGCGCTCGGGCTCGGGCACAGCGCCGCCAAGGCGCTCTCCTTCGTGGCCGGCACCACGACCGCCTACCTGATCAACCGCCGCTGGACCTTCCAGGCGGGGCCGAGCCGGCGCCGTTTCCTGGCGGTGGTGGCGCTCTACGCGGTGACCTTCACCGTCCAGGTCGGGCTGTTCGCCGTCGGCTACCCCTGGCTGCTGGAGCTGACCGGTTCCGTCCTGGCCGCCCAGACCCTGGGCTTCGTGGTGGCGCAGGGGGTGGCGACCACGGTGAACTTCGTGGTGCAGCGGACGGTGATCTTCCGCTAGCCGGGGCGTCCGTCCGGACAGCTAGAGCAGGGTCATCTCCTGGGGCTCGACGAGGACGCCACTGGCGGTGGGCAGGTCGCTCGGCAGCACCCGGTACACGCGGCGCCCCCGGGCCTCGGCCACGAAGCCGGTCGGCGTCCCGTCGGTGTAGTGGACGGCGGCGCCGTCGTCGGCGGCGAAGCCGCCCGGCAGGTCGCCGGCGGCCACCGCGTCGGTGTACACCGGCGCCCGGTCCGCCTCGCCGTCGAAGTGGGGGCAGAAGCTGCCGGGGACCAGGCCCAGCCCGCCCCGCCAGGCTCGCAGGTCGCCGAAGGAGTCGGTGATGCAGCCCTGGTACCAGCAGCTGCCCCCCGCGGAGACCCCGGCCAGCACCACGTCGCCCGCCCCGGCGCGGTCGCGGATCGCTCCCGACACCCCGTGGGCGTCCCACAACGCCATCAGGTTGACCGTGTGGCCGCCGCCGACCAGGACGATGTCGGCCTCGGCCAGTCGGGCGACGGAGGCTGCCGAGCCGCCCTCCCACAGGCTCAGCACCATGGTGCGGACGCCGAGGGTGCCGTAGGCCAGCAGGAAGCGGTTGATGTACTGCGGATCGTCGGCGGAGGCGGTGGGCGCGAAGCAGACCAGCGGCGACCGCTTGCCGGACAGCTCGAGCAGGTACCGGTCCAGGTTCGTCGGCGCCCCGGACTGCGACATCGAGAACCCGCCGCCACCCATCGCGACGATGTGCGTGGTCATGGCCCCATCTTGGCAGAGTCCCCGGCGCCCGCACCGGTGGTTCGGACGGCGCCCCGCCCGCATCCGAACCGCGCCGACAGCACGGCTACCCGGGCGCCTGCTCCACCTGGAGTTGCGTCTCGCCGTCGGTGAAGCCGAGCGAGCGGTAGACCCGGATGGCGTGGTAGCCCGGATCGGCCACCATCACCAGCGTGGTCGCCCCCAGTTCCGCGAACCCGTACTCGCTGGCCCGGTGGACGAGGGTGCCGGCCAGCCCGCGGCGGCGATGGTCGGGGTGGGTCTCCACCGACTGGAACCGGGCCAGCCCGGGGCTGGCGCCGACCAGCCCCAGTTGGGCGACCAGGCGTCCGCCGAGGAAGGCGCCGAACCAGGCGCCCTGGCCGTCCTCGCAGAGCGCGCGGTTGCTCGCGGTACGTCGCTCCACGAAGTCGAGGTACTCCCTGGACTCCTCGGTGTCCCCGCTCGCGATCGCCAGGCTGACGCTCTGCGCCCAGTCGTCGTCGGACCGCAGCGGACGGTAGGTGGCCTCCGGGTTGGGGTGGGGAGGCGGGTTCACGGCCGTCGCCAGCATGACCGTTGCGACGTCGACGTCCAGGCCCCGGGCCGCGAAGCCCGCCAGGTCGTCGGCACTGCCGTGCGGGTCGTCGAAGCCCAGCGCCCGGTGGCGGGCACCCGGAAAGGTGGCCGCGAACCGGGCCAGCCACTCCTCGACCGCCCCGGCCGGGGGCACCCGCTCGAGCAGCAGGAAGTTGCCCCAGTAGAAAGCCGGGTTGGACGGCGTGGTGACGACCAGGTGGTCACCCCTGTCCTCGATCACCGAGCCGGCCAGTTCGAGCAGGGCAAGATCGGTACGAAAGCCCAGCGACGCCACGTCCATGCCAGCGACCCTAGACCTCCGGCGGCCCCACGGCGCGCTTTGGTCAGTCCTCCATGTCGATCCCGGTGACCGGGGTGCCGACCGGCTGGTAGGCCAGCAGCACACAGCCGCCGGGGAAGCCGACCGGCGCCTCGGCGAGCCGGAACCCGGTGGGCGCCGCACCGTCGAACAGCCGTTTCCCGGTGCCGAGGGCCACGGGGTAGACATACAGGTTGAGCCGGTCGACCAGCCCGGCCCCGAGCAGGGTGCGGGTCAGGTCGCCGCTGCCGATCACATGGGTCTCGGTGAACCGCTGCTTCAGCGCCGGCACCTCGGCAGCGGGATCGCGCAGCACCGTCGTGCCGGCCCAGGACGGGTCGGTCAGGGTGCGCGAGGCGACGAACTTCGGCGCCGAGTTGAGCTTCGCGCCGATCCGGTTGTCATCGCGCTGCGGCCAGTAGCCGGCGAAGATGTCATAGGTGCGCCGGCCCAGCAGCAGGGCGTCGAACCGGTCGATCCCGGCCATGATCACCTCCCCGGACTCGCGGTCGGCGTAGGGCGCCTGCCAGCCGCCGTAGCCGAAGCCGCCGGACGGATCCTCGTCGGCGCCGCCGGGCGCCTGGTACACCCCGTCCGCAGTGACGAACAGGTCGACCGTCAGGATTCCCATGCTGTGCTCCCTTCCGTCCGCCACGCTAACCGGCACCGCCGACACAGGTCGATGCCGGGGACCGTCCCTGTGTGCGGGAGGACCGTCCCTGTGTGCGGGAGGACCGTCCCCGTGTGCGGGAGGACCGTCCCCGTGTGCGGGAGAACCGTCCCCGTGTTCCGGGTGGGCGGCGCCGGGGGTGGCGACCCGGTCCCGCTACGCTGGCGCTCGTGACCGTGACCATCGGCATCATCGGCGGCGGCCAGTTGGCCCGGATGATGCACGCCGCGGGCATCGGGCTTGGACTGCGCATCCGGCTGCTGGCCGAAGAGCCCGACGGCTCCGCCGCCCAGGTGGTGGGCGATGTCACGGTGGGCGACTACACCGACCGGGACACGGTGCTGGCCTTCGCCGCCGGCTGCGACGTGATCACCTTCGACCACGAGCACGTGCCGGCCCTGATCCTGCGCGACCTGGTCGCGCGCGGCACCGCCGTCCGCCCAGGGCCCGAGGCGCTGCTGCACGCCCAGGACAAGGCGGTGATGCGGGACCGGCTGAGCGCGCTCGGCATCCCGTGCCCCGCCTACCGGGTGGTCGCCGACCCGGCCGACCTGGTCGCCTTCGGCGACGCCACCGGGTGGCCGGTGATCGCCAAGACCTCCCGGGGCGGCTACGACGGCAAGGGCGTCTGGAAGCTGGACGATCCCGGGCAGGCGGGGGTCCCGTTCCAGAACCTCGCTCCGGGCGTGGCGATCCTGGCCGAGGAGTACATCGACTTCCGCCGCGAGCTGTCGGTGCTGGTCGCCCGCCGCCCCGGCGGGGAGGCCGTCGCCTATCCCGTCAGCGAGACGGTGCAGACCGACGGGATCTGCACCGACACCACGACCCCGGCCCCCGGCCTGCCCCAGAGCGAGGACGCCGAGTGGCGGGCCTTCGCGCTGCGGATCGCCGCCGAGCTCGACGTGGTCGGCATCCTGGCGGTGGAACTCATGGAGGACCGCGCCGGGCGGGTGGTGGTCAACGAACTGGCGATGCGGCCGCACAACACCGGCCACTGGAGCATCGACGGTGCCGTCACCTCCCAGTTCGAGAACCACCTGCGCGCGGTCGCCGACCTGCCGCTGGGCGCCACCGACCCGCGCGCCGAGTGGGCGGTGATGGCGAACGTGCTGGGCGGGTCCCGGCACGCCCCGGAGGCCGCGCTGGCGCAGGCGCTCGCCGACGACCCGGCGGTCCGCGTCCAGCTGTACGGCAAATCGTGGGTGCCCGGGCGGAAACTGGGCCATGTCACGACCCTGGGCGCCGACCTGGAACGGACCCGTGCCAGGGCGAGGAACGCCGCCGACCTCCTGATGGGGGTCGCCGGCCCGAGGAGTGGAGACGGTGATGGCTGAGGGTGCGCTGGTCGGCATCGTGATGGGCTCGGATTCGGACTGGCCGGTGATGGAGGCCGCAGCGGCCGCGTTGGCCGAGTTCGGGGTGCCCTTCGAGGCGGACGTGGTCTCCGCCCACCGGATGCCCGAGGACATGGTGGCCTGGGGACGGGGGGCCGCCGGGCGCGGGCTCAAGGTGGTGATCGCCGGTGCCGGTGGCGCCGCCCATCTGCCCGGCATGCTCGCCGCGCTCACCCCGTTGCCGGTGATCGGAGTGCCGGTGCCGCTGAAGCACCTGGACGGGCTGGACTCGCTGTTGTCGATCGTGCAGATGCCCGCCGGGGTCCCGGTGGCGACCGTGGCGGTCGGCAATGCCCGCAATGCCGGCCTGCTCGCCGTCCGCATCCTCGGGGTCGCCGATCCCGCCCTGGCGGCCCGGATGGAGGCCTTCCAGGCCGACTTGCGAGACGCGGCGCGCGCCAAGGGCGAGCGTGTCCGGGCCGCCGCGCGGGCCGATTCCGACGGCTTCTGGGACGGCGGATAACGACCAATCGCCCCGCCCGGGGCGCAGGTCCGTGACGACCGTGCTGCGGCGCGTCTACGGGCCGGATTGAGTCGCGTGGTCATACTGGACGGGTCCGGCCACCTTCCCCGCAGGAGCCCAATCTGATGCCGACGAGCGCGCATGCTGCCGCCGCGCTGCCCGGTCCCCAGCAGCGGAGTCAGGGAATCGCCGTCCGCCGCGGGATCGTCCTGGTGCTGATGTCACTGCTCATTCCCGGTTCGGCCCAGGTCGCCGCCGGCAACAAGAGACTCGGTCGGATCGCGCTGCGCATCTGGCTCGGGCTGATCGCCCTGCTGGTCCTGGTCGTCATCGCCGCGCTGGTCGCCCGTCCGGTCCTGATCGCCGCCTACGCCCACCCGATCACGCTGCGGGTGCTGCAGGTCGGCGCGCTGCTGCTCGGGATCGCCTGGGTCGCGCTGCTGGTGGACGCCTGGCGGATCGCCAACCCGCGCGCCATGTCGGGCCGCGGCCGGGTGCTGTCCGGGGTCCTGGCGCTGCTGCTGGCGGCCGGGACGGGCACCGCGGCCTGGGCGGCCTCGGGGATGTTCGGGGCGCAGTCCAGCCTGGTCACCAATGTCTTCACCGGCGGCGGCGACGCCGAGGCGCAGCACGGCCGCTACAACATCCTGCTGATGGGCGGCGACGCCGGCGCAGACCGGTGGGGGATGCGTCCGGACACGATGATCGTCGCCAGTGTGGACGCGGCCACCGGCCGGACAGTGCTGTTCAGCCTGCCGCGCAACCTGCAGTGGGCACCCTTCCCGGCCGACAACCCGCTGCACGCCAAGTACCCCGACGGCTTCTGGTGCGCCTCCCAGGAGTGCCTGCTGAATGCCGTGTACACCCTCGCGGTGAACAACAAGAAGCTCTTCCCGGGGGTGAAGTACCCCGGCGCCGAGGCCACCGCCGATGTGGTCGGGGAGATCCTCGGGCTCGACATCAACTACTGGGCGATGGTCGACCTGAAGGGCTTCGAGAGCCTGATCGACGCGGTCGGCGGGATCCGGCTCGACATCAACAAGCGGATCCCGATCGGGTCCAAGTCGGGCCCGAAGGGGGTCTACGGCTACATCGAACCCGGCAAGGACGTGCTGCTGGACGGCTTCAACGCGCTGTGGTTCGCCCGGTCCCGTGAGGGTTCCAGCGACTACGAGCGGATGTCGCGGCAGAAGTGCGTGATCAACGCCATGGTGAAGCAGCTCAACCCGACCACGGTGCTGACCAAGTTCAACGACATCGCCGCCGCCAGCGAGAAGGTCGTCGCCACCAACATCCCCAGCGAGCAGCTGGGAACCGCCCTCGACCTGGCGCTGAAGGGACGGGGGCTGCCGATGTCCTCGGTCAACTTCACCCCGCCGCTGATCAAGCCGGTGAAGCCGGACTTCCCCAAGATCCGCGAGATCGTCGCCGACAAGATCGCCGCCTCCGAGGCCAAGGACCGGCCGAAGGAACCCTCGGCCGAGCCGAGCCCGAACGGGTCGGCCTCCGCCAAGCCCACCAAGTCGCCCAAGCCGTCCACCAACCAGGCCGAGGACCTCGACACCGTCTGCGCCGTCAGCGACTGAGGCGACCGGCGGCTCAGCGGACGCGGGCGACCCGGCCCTCGTCCCACACCGGCTCGGTGTGCTCGCTGACCCGGCCGTCGGCCCCGAAGACGAGGAACCTGTCGAACCCGCGGGCGAACCAGCGGTCGTGGGTGACCGCGACCACCGTCCCCTCGAAGGCGGCCAGGGCGTCCTCGAGCGCCTCGGCGGAGTGCAGGTCGAGGTTGTCGGTCGGCTCGTCCAGCAGCAGCAGGGTCGCCCCGGACAGTTCCAGCAGCAGGATCTGCAGCCGCGCCTGCTGACCCCCCGAGAGGGTGTCGTAGGGCTGCTCGGCGGCCTTCACCAGGCCGTAGCGGTCCAGTGCCCGGGACGCCTCCTCGCGCCCCATCCCGGCGCGGTGCTCGTCGCCGCGGTGGAGGATCTCCAGCAGCGTCCGGCCCATCAGGCGGGGGTGCTGGTTGGTCTGCGCGAACCAGCCCGGCCGCACCCGGCTCCCCAGCCGGGCCACGCCGGTGTGGCGCACCGGCGGGATCTCCACGTCGTTGACGGGACGGTGCTCGGCGTCGGGATACGTTCCGCCGGCGGCCAGCAGCCGCAGGAAGTGGGACTTGCCGGACCCGTTCGAGCCCAACACGGCGACCCGGTCGCCGAACCAGACGGTGAGGTCGAAGGGTGCCATCAGCACCTCCGCGGTCCCGGACACCGACGGCAACTGCAGCCCGACCTGGTCGCAGACCACGGCCCGGCGGGCGGTCTGGCCGCCCCGCAGCCGCATCCGGACCCGCTGCTGCACCACCACCTGCTCGGGTGGCCCGGCGGTCTCGAACCGGGCCAGCCGGGTCTGCGCCGCCTGCAGGCGCGAGGCCAGCCCGTCGTTGTAGGCGGCCTTCTGCCGGTACATCGCGACCAGCGCCTTCAACTTGGCGTGCTCCTCGTCCCAGCGGCGGCGGAGTTCCTCGAGCCGGTCGTTGCGGGCCTGCCTCGCCTCACCCCAGGTGCGGTAGTCGCCGGTGTGGGTCCACGCCGTCGCGCCCGCCGGGCCGGGCTCCAGGGTGACGATCGCGGTGGGGACGCGGCTGAGCAGTTCGCGGTCGTGACTGATCAGCAGGACGGTCTTGGGGGTCTCGGCCAGCCGCCGCTCCAGCCACAGCTTGGCCGGGACGTCGAGGTAGTTGTCCGGCTCGTCGAGGGCGAGCACCTCCTCCGGCCCGGCCAGAAGCGCCTCGAGCACGAGGCGCTTCTGCTCCCCGCCGCTGAGGGTGTTCACCTGGCGCCACTGCGCCCGCTGGAAGGGCATCCCCAGTGCCGCGGTGGTGACGGTGTCCCAGACCGTCGACTCGTACTCGTAGCCGCCGGCGTCGCCGTAGTCGGCCAGGGCCTGGGCGTAGGCCAGCTGGGTCGGCTCGTCGTCGGCCTCCATCATCGCCAGTTCGGCGGCGTCCAGCGCCGTCGTCGCGGCGCGCACCCGTTCCGGGGCGACCTGGGCCAGCAGGTCGCGGACGGTCTCGCTGCCGCGCAGCTTGCCGATGAACTGGCTCATCACCGCGACCCGGCCGGATCCGGCGATCCCGCCCTCCTCGGGCACCAGCTCCCCGGCGATGATCCGCAGCAGGGTGGTCTTGCCGCTCCCGTTGGGGCCGATCAGGGCGACCTTCGCGCCGTCCCCGACGCGGAAGCTGACGTCGTTCAGCAGCGGCCGGCCGTCACCCAGTGTGTAGCTGACGCCGTTGACCTCCAGGTGCGGCATCGGCCCCCCTCGGTGGCAGCGTGGGCTGCCATCATGCGGGATCGGGGTACAACTGCGCCAACCAGGCCGACCAGGCGGCTGTCGTGGTCTCGATCGGGAGCCGGTCGTCGCCGTACTCGTAGCCACCGATCGCGACCGGACCGCCGAAGTGGTTGCGGCCGAACACCCGGTAGAGGGCGTCGGGGGTGCGCAGGCCGATGAAGGCCTCGTTGTGGAAGTCCAGTTCGGCGGTGACCGCGCCGACTGCCGGCAGGGTCAGCTGCAGGGTGCTGCCAACCGGGGTCTCGGGGCCGATGCCCCAGGCGTCGCGGACCGCGTCCACGGCGTCCGGGGTGATCGAGCCGGCCGGCGCCGGCACCTCGAAGTGGCGGAAGCTGCGGCCGGCGAAGTGGCGAAGGTACTGCTCGAGGTTGTGCTGGTAGAGCTCGGTGTGGCGGCGCGCCCCGTCGTACTGGTTCTCCCAGTCGTCGACCAGGATCCCGCTGTGGACGTAGCGCAGGTAGGTGCCGTCCCCGGCCGGTTCCAGGGTGAACTCGAGCTGGTTGAACCAGTCGCCGGCTTCCTCGCGGAAGACCGCGCGACGCGGCGGGTCCCACTCCAGGGGCGGGCTCTCGCCGCCGTCGTCGGCGAACAGCCAGGCCCCGGTGTCGCGGGTGACCGCGTCCCAGACGACCTCGGGCGGAGCGGGCAGCGGGCCCTCGTGCTCGATGCGGAACGGCTTGCTCATGACTGGTCCTCCTCGGGATCGGCCAGGGCCCCGGGATCGGGGGTGGGTGGTGGGTCAGTGGGCAGCGGATGCAGGGCGATCACCAGGCGGTGCCGCCGGCCGCCGGGGGCCTGGTCGTCGTGGTACCGGTCGACCAGTTCGGCGGTCAGCCGGGCGAGGTCGGCTGCGAAGCCCGCGCGGTCCCGGGCGGAGGCGAAGTTCACCTCGGCGTCGATGGCGAAGGTGGCCAGTGGCTTGCGCGCCCTGGCCGCGCCGCGCACCAGCCGTCCGACGTCGCGGACCAGCCGGGTGCCGAGGGCCAGCAGCCAGGCCGCCGAGAGCTGGTCGGGGGAGCGGGCGGGATCGGGGGCGAGGTCGCGCAGCACATCCGGGGTGATGACGTAGCGCTCCGCGGAGGCGCGGAAGAGACGCTCGGTCATGTTCCCCTTGCGCCGCTCGGTGACGAACTCGGCCAGGCCGCTCTCGGCGAGGGCGTGCAGGTGGTAGTTGACCTTCTGGCGTGGCAGGCCGACCCGCTCCGCCAGCATGCTCGCCGAGGCCGGCTCGGCCAGTTCGACGAGCAGACGGCGGCGGATCGGCGCCAGCAGGGTCTCGGCCACTGCGGGGTCATCGATCACGGCAATCTCGCGCATGGCCACATCCTTCGCCCGCACAGCGTCCTTGTCAAGACACCGATAGCTGTCTTGACAAATCTTCTTGTCTTAGGGTCGAATGCGGTATCCGACCTGTGAGGAGCGACCGTCATGAGGCTCACCCGTCCAGCCCTGCCAACTGTTGCAGCGGCGACCCTGTTCGTCCTGGTGGCCACCGTGGGGGCCGTCACCCGCGACGGCTTCGACCTGGCTCGGCACGCGATCAGCATGCTGAGCCTCGGCGAGCACGGCTGGGCGATGGCCCTGGCCTTCATGCTGAGCGGTGCCCTCACGGTGGCGGCGGCGCTCGGGCTGCGGGCTGCCCGGCGGGGGCGGCCTGGCGGGGCGGCGGTGCCGCTGCTGGTGGGTACCTTCGGCGTCGGGCTGGTGCTGGCCGGGATCTTCCCGGCCCCGGCCGGGCTCGGCTTCCCGCCGGGCACCCCCGCTGACCTCCAGCCGGTGATGACGCCCACGGCGATCGGCCACGCGCTCGCCTTCAACCTCGCCTTCTCAGCGCTGATCGCGGCTGCCGTCGTCCAGGCTGTCGCCGAGGCCCGCCAGGGCCGGGTCTGGTTGGCGGTCTTCTCGGCCCTGGTCGCCTTCGGGCTGCCGCTGTTGATCGCGCTCGGAATGGCTGTGGTGCTGCCGACCGGGGTGGCCTTCTACGCCGCCGCGGTGCTGGCCTGGGCCTGGCTCGCCGTCGTCGCCGTCACCGCCTGACACACGGGGACGGTTCTCTGGCACAGGGGGACGGTTCTCTGGCACACGGGGACGGTTCTCCCGCACAGGGGGACGGTTCTCCCGCACAGGGGGACGGTTCTCTGGCACAGGGGGACGGTCCTCCGGCACACGGGACAGATCCTGACCCCGGCGCCAGGCCCGCGCCGGACCGGATCAGGCCGGCTCGACCGGCCCGGAGCCCAGGATGTCGAAGGCCCAGCGTCCGATCTCGTCGCAGATCGCCCGGCCGGTGTCGAAGTCCGGGGTGCGGGTCATGATCGCCAGCCGGTAGTCGCGGCCCTGACCGGTCACCTGGCCGATCGAGTTCACCGCCCACAGCCCGTCGCTGGACTGGAACTGCACCCAGCCGTTCTTCAGGTGCACGCTGACGTCGGCGGAGCGGGGGGCGCCCACCCCCCAGGCCTGGTCGTCGATCACCTGTCCCATCAGGTCCCAGACCCGGGTGCGCTCGGCGTCGGTGATCGCCGGACAGCCCTCGGCCAGGCACTTCAGCAGGCGCACCTGGTCGGCCGGCGTGGTCCACGTCCAGCTCCAGCTCTCCGACCGCTTCTCGTCGGGGTGGGTGTCGGTCATCCCCAGTTCGGCGGCCAGCTCGGCATAGGCCGGCGCCGCGCCGGCGTAGGCCCACAGCGCATCGGCGGCGTCGTTGTCCGACCTGGTGATCGCCAGGGTGACCTGCTCCTGCTGCTCGGTGGTGAGCTCCACGCCGGTGGCGCGGGCCCGGCGCATCGCCATCAGGGCGATCATCGGCTTGGCGATCGAGGCGCTCTGGCTGGCGTAGCCCGGGTTGAACCCGTAGCTGGCGCCGTTGCGCAGGTCCTGCAGCGCGACGCCGAGCTTGTCCGAGCCGCCGGCGATGGTGGTGATCACCTCGTCCAGCTGCGCCCGGACAGCGCCGGACGGGGAGGCGGTGGGGCGGGGGATGGACGGCCCACCGCAGCCGGCTAGCAGCAGCAACGCCGAACCCCCCAGCAGCAGCTCGCGCCGGCTGATCCCAGTCATCGCACCCCTTCTTCCAGAACGACTCCCATCATGGCAGGGCCTCGCTGACCCGCTCGGCCGCAGCGATCCGCTCCAGCTCGGCTTCGGTGACCTCGCCAGCGACCACCACGGCCGACCCGCCGCCCAGCAGTGGCCGCAGCACGGCGTCGGCCAGCGTCCGCCAGGGTTCCGACGGCCGCACCAGCACCCGGGTGGCGGTGGCGGGCAGGTCGAGCAGCTCGGACCGCCGCAGCCGGCGGTCGCCGTCCAGCCACGCCAGTTCGGTGTCGGCGACCGGCGGGGCCCAGTGGGCGTCCGGTTCGGCCAGCACCTCGGTGCTGTAGTCGAGGACGCCGTCCGGCAGGCCGCCCAGCGGCAGCCCGAACGGGTGCAGTGAGCAGGCGATGGTGGCCCCGGGCAGCACCGGACGGGGGTCCTCCGGCCCGACCACGACCAGCTCGGCGTCCGACGGCGGCCCGGCCAGCGCGGCCCAGGCGACCCCGTGCTGCCAGCAGGCCAGCGGCCAGATCAGGCTGACCCAGTGCCCGGGGTGGGTGGCCGCGAGCGGCCCGGCCACCGGGCCGCGCTCCACGTCGAGGGTGGAGAGCAGGTTGGCGGTCTTGTCCACCCAGTTGGCGAAGGAGGTGGCGCTGAACTCGGTCCGTTCGCCCGCTCCCGGACGGTAGTAGGTCAGCAGCGGACGACTGCCGCCCTCGCGGACCCGGCGTGCCAACAGGTCGACTGGATTGCGGGGCGGGCTCACGTGCCCATCGTAGGGCGGTGCCGTAGGGTCATGGCCGTGCGATACGTCGTCATCATGGCGGGCGGGTCGGGGACCCGCCTGTGGCCGCTGTCCCGGCACGGCACGCCCAAGCAATTGCTGCCGCTGATCGGCGGCCGCAGCCTGCTGCGGCTCGCCTTCGAGCGCTCGCTGGCCTCGGTGCCGCCCGAACGGGTCCTGGTCGTGACCGGTGCCGCGCACGCCGCCCAGGTGGCCGAGCAACTGCCGGAGCTCGCTCCGCAGAACATCCTCGGCGAGCCGGTCGGACGCGACTCGCTCAATGCTGTCGCCTGGCCGGCGGCCGTGCTGCTGCGCCAGGACCCGGACGCGGTGATCGCGCAGGTCACCGCCGACCATGTGATCGAGCCGGTGGACGAGTTCGCCGCCACGCTGGAGCGGGCCTACGCCGTCGCGGAGTCCGACCGCTCCGCCCTGGTCACCCTGGGCGTGGTGCCGACGGTGCCCCACACCGGGTACGGCTACCTGCAGCGCGGGGCACCGGTGGCCGGTCACCCCGGCGTCCACGCCGTCCGTGAGTTCACCGAGAAGCCGCCGCGCGAGGTCGCCGAGCGATACCTCTCCTCGGGGGAGTACTGGTGGAACTCGGGGATGTTCGTCTGGCGGGCCTCGACCGTGCTGGAGCAGGTCCGGCTGCTGCTGCCGGCCACCTACGAGGCGGTCATCGACCTGGCCGCCCACCCCGACCGGCTGGCGACCATCTTCCCGACCCTGCTGCGCACCTCGGTCGACTACGGGATCATGGAGCCGGTCTCCCATGGGCTGGGGACGGCGCACGTGGTGGCGGTCGGCCTGGCGGTGGAGTGGCGCGACGTCGGCGGCTACGCGAGCCTGGCCGAGGTGCTCGGCAGCGACTCCTCCGGCAATGCCCTGTCCGGCACGGTCGTGGGGCTGGACGCCAGCGGCAACATCGTCGTCAATGCCGACCCCGACTCGGTGATCGGGCTGGTCGGGGTACGTGACCTGGTGGTGGTGCGGACGCCGACCGCCACCTTGGTGGTACCGGTCGACCAGGCGGAACGGGTGAAGGAGCTCGTTCAGGCGGTCACCGAGCAGGCCGGTGCCGACTACGCCTGAACCGGAGCGCGACACAAAGGGAGGACTGATGACCGAGAACCTGCAGCGGATCCGTGAGCCGCTGGCGTGGTCGATGATCGGGGTCCTGGTGCTCGCGATCGTCTTCCCGGTGATCCAGCTGGTCGTCTACTCCGGCGAACTGGTGGCGCGTGACTACGCCTACTGGGGGCTCGGGATGGTCGCCACCCTGCTGCTTCCGCTGCTCGCGATGACCGCCGCCGTGGCCTTGTGCTGGGTCGACCCCGCCCCGCGCCGCGCGCGTCCGCTCACCCTCGTGGCGGCGTGGCTGGCCACGGTCGTGGTCGGGCTGCCGGTCGTCGCGCTGCTCGGCCTCTCGCTGACCGACCCGCTGGTACGGCTGGACGTCCTGCCCGGCACGCTCGACCTGGTGCCGGACGCGGTGCTCGGGATCGTCGTCGTGGTGGCGCTGTGGGTGCTGGCGGGTCCGCCGCCGGAGGTGGCGGAGGACCCGCAGGACCAGACCCCGGCCGCCGAGTCGCCCCCGGAGCTTGAGCCGGCCGAGCCTGCCGACCCCACGGCGCCGGCGTGGCGTCGTGACCAGGCCGCCGCCGCGGCCTGGCGGACCGCGGACGACGCCGCGTCCGGCGCTCCGGGCACCTGGGAGGTCACCAGTCCGGACGAACCAGACTCGCCGGCGCCACGCCGATAGGGCGGGCATGGTAGCGCCCCCGGGGTTGACTTCCGGGGAATGACAGGCGTGTAATTCCCTTCAAGTGATTCGTGTGGTGCCCCGCACGAAGCGGCAGGGTCGAGGAGGGTGCATGCGCGAGTTGTTCCTGGTGGTGAACGAGGAGGAAGAGGGCGCCCTGGGTTGGCAGGAACGGGCCCTCTGTGCACAGACCGACCCCGAGGCGTTCTTCCCCGAGAAGGGTGGGTCCACCCGCGAGGCGAAGAAGGTGTGCCAGTCCTGTGAGGTCCGCAGCGAGTGCCTGGAGTACGCCCTGGGCAACGACGAGCGCTTCGGCATCTGGGGTGGACTGAGCGAACGGGAGCGCCGCCGCCTCAAGAAGCGGGCCATCTGACCGGTGCCGCCGAGGTCGGCCGCGGCCGACCCGCCGCTGGTGCGGCATCGCTAGGCTGTGGGGACGCAACCCCGACCGGAGAAGCCGCTGTGACCGATGCCCCTGTGCCCGCCGAGGGCCTGGAGGAGGACCTGTGGGCGTGGCTGCACGCCCAGCCCGCCGAGGACGGCCCCGACCTGGCTGGCTTCGAGGTCACCGCCGTGGTCGAACCCCTTCCGGGAGTGGACGCCGAGCGGTGCCTGGCCGCCGTCCGGGAGGCCGAATTCCCTCCTGACCAGGTCCTCGTCGACGACTTCCGGGCCGACCTGCCGGGCGAGTGGCTCTGGCTGCTGCCGGCCGACTGCGAGCCGGCTCCCACCGCGCTGCAGGAGTTGCTCACCGCGATCGCCCGCCGTCCGGAACTCGACATCGTGGGACCTGTGCTGGTCGAGCCGCGCCGCCGCGGCCCCGGCACCCTGGTGCGCCAGTTCGGGCAGACGATCACGGCCAACGGACGGATCCGCGGCCTGGTGCCACCCGGCGAGCTGTACCAGGGCCAACTCGAGGACACCGACAGCTTCGGCGTGGCCGCCGTCGGCATGCTCGTGCGCGGCCAGGTGTGGCGGGACCTCGGCGGCTTCACGACCGGGGTTCCCGCGGACCTGCGCGGGGCCGAGTTCTGCTGGCGCGCCCGGCTGGCCGGGCACGAGGTCGCCGCCATCGCGCAGGCGCAGGTCGTGAGCCGGTCCGAGCCCGGCGACCCCGGCGATGACCGCGCGGCCGGGCTGGCGATGGTCGCCGCCCACGCCCCGGCCGGCCGGCGCTGGCTGACCACGCTACGGCTCGTGGTGATGAGCCTGCTGGCCGCGCTCGGCTTCGCGCTGGGCAAGGACGGCGAACGCGCCGCGGGGGAGTTGCTCGGGCTGGGCCGTTGGCTCGGTCGCCGGCAACCGCGCACCGCGATCACCGGGGCCGCCCGCGCGGTATCCGGGACGGCGCAGACCCGCGCCCGGATCCGCGAACTGCGCCCCGGCCCGGGCGCCGGGCTGCGCCGCTTCGCCGAGGGCGTGGC
>JAEZHJ010000154.1 GCA_023436925.1 Actinomycetes bacterium | reverse complement strand
GCGCCCCGCCCGCGCCCCCCCCCCCGGCGGCGGGCCCGCGCCACCAAAACCAAACCGCATTGCAGCAGAAAGACCACCATGAGCGCTGTCCACATCACCGCCGCCCCGGGCTTCGTCGTGGGGCCGGTGCGACGCCGGACCTTCGGATCCTTCGTCGAACACCTCGGCCGGGGGGTTTACACCGGCATCTACGAGCCCGGCCACCCGCAGGCCGACGAAGACGGTTTCCGGACCGACGTGCTCGACCTGGTGCGTGAACTCGGCGTGGGGACGATCCGCTACCCGGGCGGCAACTTCGTCTCCGGGTACCGCTGGGAGGACGGCGTCGGCCCGGTCGACCAGCGCCCCCAGCGCCTCGATCTGGCCTGGCACACCACTGAGCCGAACACCTTCGGCCTGGATGAGTTCATGGCCTGGTGCCGCCGTGGCGACTTCGAGCCGATGATGGCGGTCAACCTGGGCACCCGCGGGGTCGCCGAGGCCCTCGACCTGCTGGAGTACTGCAACCACAAGGGCGGGACGGCACTGTCCGACCTGCGTCGCGCCAACGGTGCCGAAGCGCCGCACGACATCCGGATGTGGTGCCTGGGCAACGAGATGGACGGGCCGTGGCAGGTCGGCTACAAGTCCGCCCTCGAGTACGGCCGGCTCGCCGCCCAGGTGGGACGCGCGATGCGGATGTTCGACCCCGACCTCACCCTCGTGGTGTGCGGCTCGTCCGGTCCCTTCATGCCGAGCTTCGGCGAGTGGGAACGCGTCGTGCTGGGCGAGACCTACGACGTCGTCGACCTGGTCTCGGTCCACGCCTACTTCGCCGAGGAGGACGGAGACCTCGATTCCTTCCTCGCCTCCGCGACCGCGATGGACGCCTTCATCGAGGGTGTCGTGGCGACCGCCGACTCGGTCGGCACCTCCCTGAAGAGCAGCAAGAAGATCCACCTCTCCTTCGACGAGTGGAACGTCTGGTACCAGAAGCGGGCGCCATCCCAGCCGCCGACCGGCGACAACTGGCCGGTCGCGCCGCGGCTGCTGGAGGACCAGTACAACGTGGCCGACGCCGTGGTTGTGGGCAACCTGCTGATCTCCCTGCTGCGCCACACCGACCGCGTCCACGCCGCCTCGCTCGCCCAGCTGGTGAACGTCATCGCCCCGATCATGACCGAGCCCGGTGGCCCGGCCTGGCGGCAGACCACCTTCCACCCGTTCGCGCTCACCGCGCAGCACGCCAAGGGAGACGTCCTGGACGTGCTGGTCGACTCGACGAACTACGAGACGAAGCGCTACGGCGAGGTTCCGCTGGTCGACGCGGTCGCCACCCATGACGCCGAGACCGGGGACCTGACCCTGTTCCTGGTCAACCGGTCCACCAGCGAGGCGACTCCGATCGAGGCCGACCTGCGCGGCTTCGGAGCGCTCCAGCTGGTCGAGGCGGTCGAACTGTCCAACCCCGACCACACCTGGCAGGCCACGGCGCAGGACGCCACCTCCGTGCTGCCCCGGCCGGTGGCCGACGTCACGGTGGAGGACGGTCAGCTCTCGCTGCGTCTGCCCCCGGTCAGCTGGGCGATGGTGCGGCTGTCGACCACCGCGTAGTCACCCGAGCGCAGGGGCCGGTCGCCGACGGCGGCCGGCCCCTTGCCGTTCCCCGCCGACGGCAGGCGGTCCCCCGGGTGGGGGACCGTACATCTAGGCATGCCGCGGGCATGGACTCCCGGGCCGGAGAGGATTAAGAAGGGATCACCGCCCGGGAGACCGGGAGGAACTGGCCACCCACCCCCCAGCGCCAGGAGACCTCGATGCCGAGTCCCTTGCTTCGCCCAGCCCTCATCGCCCTCAGCAGCCTCGCCCTGCTCGCCACCGGCCTGGTGCCGGCCCAGGCCCGCCCCGGCCCCGACCGGGTCACCCGCAAGGTGGCGGTCGCCGAGGGCCGCGGCGGCGCCGTCTCGTCCGTCGACGCCGAGGCCACCGCCGCCGGGCTCGCGGTACTGCGCCGCGGCGGCAATGCCGTCGACGCCGCCGTCGCCACCGCGGCCGCGCTCGGGGTGACCGAGCCCTACTCGGCCGGCATCGGCGGCGGCGGGTACTTCGTGTACTACGACGCCCGCAGCCGTCGGGTACACACCCTCGACGGACGCGAGACCGCGCCCGCCGCGATGCCCAGGGACGCCTTCCTCGACCCGGCGACCGGCCAGCCCTACCCGTTCAGCCCGCAGCTGGTCACCAGCGGCGTCTCGGTCGGTGTTCCCGGCACGGCGGCGACCTGGCAGCGGGCGCTGCAGAAGTGGGGACGCCGCTCACTGGCGCAGAACCTTGCCCCGGCGATCGACATCGCCAGCCGCGGCTTCGTGGTGGACGCCACCTTCCGCCAGCAGACCCTGGAGAACCGGGTGCGCTTCGAGGCCTTCCCGGCCAGCGCCGCCCTGTTCCTGCCCGGCGGGGACGCCCCCGCCGTCGGCTCGATCTTCCGCAACCGCGACCTCGCCGACACCTACCGGCTGCTGGCCCGACAGGGCGCCAAGGCGGTCTACCGGGGCCCGCTGGCCCGCGAGATCGTCTCGGCGGTGCGGCGTCCGGTGACCTCGCCGACCACCACGCTCCCGGTTCCGCCGGGCTTCATGACCGAGGCCGACCTGGCGTCCTACCGGGTGATCGACCGCAAGCCGACCCGGGTCGACTACCGCGGCCTGCAGGTCTACTCGATGGCGCCCTCCTCCAGCGGCGGCACCACCGTCGGCGAGGCGCTCAACATCCTGGAGAACTTCCCGCTCGCCCGCCTGGGGACCCCGGCGGCCCTGCACTACTACCTCGACGCCTCCGCGCTGGCCTTCGCCGACCGGAACGCCTACGTCGGCGACCCGGCCTTCGTGGACGTGCCGACCCGCACCCTGCTCTCACAGCGGTTCGCCGACTCCCGCGCCTGCCAGATCCCGTCCGACACCCGCCTGGTCACCCCGGTCGCCCCCGGTGACCTGGCCGGCACGGGGTGCGCGAGCGGTGCCGCGATCCGCGCGAACGACCGCGGCCAGGCGACCACCCACCTGGTGACCGCCGACAAGTGGGGCAATGTCGTGTCCTACACGCTGACCATCGAGCAGACCGGGGGTTCCGGCATGGTCGTCCCGGGTCGCGGCTTCCTGCTGAACAACGAGCTCACCGACTTCTCGACCGTCTGGTCGGCCGATGACCCCAACCGGCTCGAGCCCGGCAAGCGGCCGCGATCCTCGATGTCGCCGACGATCGTGCTGCGCCGCGGCAAGCCCTACCTCGCCCTGGGGACGCCCGGCGGCTCGACCATCATCACCACCGTGCTGCAGACCCTGGTCAACCGGGTCGACCTCGGCATGAGCCTGCCGCAGGCCGTCGCGGCGCCGCGCGGGTCGCTGCGCAATACCGCGGCGGTGACCGCCGAGCAGGCCTTCATCGACGTCTACGGCGCCGGGCTGACGCCGTACGGCTACACCTTCACCGCGGCGGGGGCGCCGGGGACGAGCGCCGCCGAGATCGGGGCCGTGGCAGCCCTGGAGTTCAGGAAGGGCGGCGTGGTGCAGGCCGTCGCCGAACCCGTCCGGCGCGGCGGCGGTGCGGCGGGGGTGGTCCAGCCCGCCCGGCGCTAGCCGGCGGGCAGCCCGATCGGGCCGTCGAGAACCTCCGGATGTGAGCCTGTGCCGCGTGTTCGGGAGGAGGAGTCACACCCGGGCGGAGTTCGGGCTCCGTGTCGCGCTGGCCGATCCGCCCCGGCCGGCTCCCCAGTTTCGCGGCGCGACGCGCTGGGCATCCTCAGGTAGCCGGACGGAGGTGGGCATGGTCGATCAACTGGTGCTGGTGCGCCACGGCGAGAGCGCAGGCAACGAGGCTGCCGCGGCGGCCCGGGTGGCGGGCGCCGAGGTGCTGGAGATCCCGGACCGGGATCCGGATGTGCCGTTGACCGCGGTCGGGCTGGAGCAGGCGGCCGCCCTCGGCCACGCCCTGGGACGCCTGCTCGCCGACGGCCGCTCGACGAGGGTGTGGTCCTCTCCCTATGTCCGCGCCCTGCAGACCACCCAGCTGGCGGTGGCGGCGGCCGGCGGCGGGCTGGTGGTGCGCTACGACGAGCGGCTGCGGGACCGGGAACTCGGCGTCCTCGACCTGCTCACCCGCGAGGGGGTGGCGAACCGGTACCCGGTGGAGGCGCAGCGTCGGCAGTGGTGGGGCAAGTTCTACCATCGCCCGCCCGGCGGCGAGTCCTGGGCCGACGTGGCGCTGCGGGTGCGCTTCTTCCTGTTCGAGGTGCTGGCCACCCCGGGCGTCGAGCGGGTTGTGGTGGTGGCGCACGACGCCGTCGTCATGCTGGCCCGCTACGTCCTGGAAGGCCTGGACGAGCACGCCGTGCTGCAGATCGGCGCCACCGATCCGGTACGGAACGCCTCGGTCACCGTCCTGGACCGCTACGAGGACGTGGGTTGGCAGCTCACCCGGTACAACGACGTCGACCACCTGCTGCACAGCGGCGCGCCGGTCACCCAGCACGGAGGGGAGCCCGATGTCGCGCACTGACCCGGTCGAGGTGACCGCCCGCCTGTTGCGGGAATGGGACCTGCCCGAGCCGGGCAGTTCCAAGTACGCCCGCGGCCGGGTGGTCGTGGTCGGCGGGGCGGCCCGGACGCCGGGCGCTGCCCAACTGGCCGGTCTCGCCGGGCTGCGGGTGGGCGCCGGGCAGCTGCGGCTGGCGGTGGCCGAACCGGTGGCGGCCGCGCTGGCTGTCGCCACCCCGGAGGCGGCGGTCGCGCCACTGGCCTGCGACGAGCTCGGCTCGGTGCTGCCCGATTCGCTGCCGGACCTGGCCGACTGGTTCGAGTCGGCGGACGCCGTGGTGCTCGGCCCGGGGCTGGACGGGCCCGACCTGGTCCCGGCCGTGGTGGAGGCGGTGGTGGCGCTGCTCGGCCCGCAGACCCGGCTGGTGGTGGACGCCTTCGCGCTGGGGGCGCTGCCCGAGCTGGGTGACCTGCCGGCCGGACTCGCCGAGCGCACCGTCCTCACCCCCAACGACAACGAGGCGGGCCGGCTGCTCGGCCGGGAACTGGCCGACGACCCGGACGGGGACATCGCCGAGATCGCCGACCGCTTCCAGGCGGTGGTGGCCTGCGGTGACCTGGTCGTCGCTCCCGACGGGCGGCGCTGGCGGGTCAGCGTCGGCAACAGCGGGCTGGCCACCTCCGGCAGCGGGGACGTGGTCGCCGGAGCACTGGGCGGCCTGCTGGCCCGCGGCGCCGAACCGGCCCAGGGCGCGTGCTGGGCCAAGTTCCTGCACTCCAGCGCGGGCGACCGGCTGGCGGCCCGGATCGGCCGGGTCGGGTTCCTGGCCGGTGAGGTGATCGACGAGTTGCCGATCGTCCTGTCCGAACTCGGCTGACCGGCCGCGGCGGGACTACCCGGGCGGGGCGAGCAGGCCGAGCACGGCCCGCTCGAGGGTGGCCTGGGAGGCGCGTTCGGGACGCGTCCGTCCCAGCGCCTCACGGATCGTGGTGCCCGACTCGTACAGGTCGAGCACCCGCGGGTCGACATAGGAGGCGCGGGCGATGGTCGGGGTGTTGCCGAGGTAGCCCGACACCGCCACGACGGCGGCCCGGACGGCGCGCTTGCGGGCGGTGGCGCTGGCCGCCGGCCCGGTGATCGCCAGCTCCCGGGCGGCGAGCACGGTGGCGTGCCAGGTCCGGAAGTCCTTGGCGGTGAACACCCCGCCGAACAGGTCGGCCAGGTAAGTGTTGACGTGCCCGGACGACAGGTCGAACCAGCCGGATGGGCCCCGGTAGGCGAACAGCCGGGGGCTGCCCCGGCGGGCCCGCATCGCCTCGATCGCGGCCACCGAGAGCGGGTCCTCGATCACCACGGTGTGCTGGACGCCCGACTTGCCCGGGAACCGGAAGGTCAGCCGGTCGCCGGAGCGGCGCAGGTGCCGGCGCTCCAGGGTGGACAGCCCGAAGGAGCCGTTGGCGTCGGCGTAGTAGTCGTTCCCGATCCGGAAGGCGCCCAGGTCGAGCAACCGGGCCGCGGTCGCCGCAGCCCGCTCCAGCGGCACCCCCGGCAGGTCCAGGTCGGCAGCGATCCGGCGCCGGGCAGCCGGCAACAGCCGGGCCGCCGCCGCCACCCGGGCGAACTTCTCCTCGTCGCGACGCTCCCGCCAGGCCGGGTGGTAGAGGTACTGGCGCCGACCCGCCGCGTCGATCCCGGTCGCCTGCAGGTGGCCGCGGGGATGCGGGCAGATCCACACCTCCTGCCAGGCCGGGGGGATCACCAGCGCGCGGATCCGCGCGACCTCCTCCGCGCCGAGCGGTCGGCCCGCCTCGTCCAGGTAGCGGAAGCCCCGTCCGCTGCGCCGCCGGGTCCAGCCCGGTGAGGCCGGTGACACCCGGCGAAGTCGCATCCTGTCCCTCCTCGAGGTCCGGCCCACCCGGTGGTACCCCGGCGGCCTCCCCTCTATACCCGCCACGGCCGGGCAGCTCTCGCCGGCCGAGGTTGGCGGTGCGGACAAGGGGGGTAATCGGTTCGACATGGCGAACACAGCGACGCAGCGGCCCGGCGAGGGCGTCCCGGGCGGCCGGGCCGACAGCCCCACCCAGATCCCGGCGAAGGGCTGGTGGCAGATCGCGGTCCGCGGCTGGAAGGAAGCCTCCGCCGACCAGATCCCGTTGCTCGGTGCCGGGGTCGCCTTCTTCGGCTTCCTGGCGCTGTTCCCGGCGCTGATCGCGCTGACCCTGATCTACGGTCTCGTGGTCGACCCGGCGACCATCTCCGACCAGGTCGGCCAGCTGACGTCCGCGCTACCGCCGGAGGCCCGGACGATCCTGGAGGACCAGCTGCGCCAGCTCGCCTCGACCTCCACCCAGGGCCTGGGCTGGGGCCTGGTGGTCACCCTGCTGGTGGCGCTGTGGAGCGCGTCCGGCGGGATCGGCAACCTGGTGACCGCGATCAACATCGCCTACGACGAGGAGCGCAAGCGCGGCTTCGTCAAGGAGAAGCTGCTCGCGCTGGGGCTGACCCTGGGCGCCATCGTGTTCATGGTGCTGATCCTCGCCCTGGTCGCCGGCGTTCCCGTCGTGCTGGGGCTGGTCGGGCTGGACCAGGGCGCCTGGCGCTGGCTGGCCGAGGCGGTTCGGTGGGTGCTGGTGGCGCTGCTCGTCATGGGTGCCCTGGCGGTGCTCTACCGGGTGGCCCCGAACCGGGAGGCGCCCAAGTTCCGCTGGGCCTCGGTGGGCGCGGTGGCGGCCACCGTGCTGTGGCTGGTGGCCAGCGTGGGGTTCTCGCTCTACGTCACGCTGTTCGGTAACTACGCCAAGACCTACGGCGCCCTGGCCGGAGTCGTCGTGCTGCTGCTGTGGCTGTGGATCACCAGCTATGCCGTGCTGCTGGGCGCCGAGATCAACGCCGAGGCCGAGGCGCAGACCGCCAGGGACTCCACCAGCGGCCCGGAGGAGCCGTTGGGGCAGCGGGGCGCGGTGAAGGCCGACTCCATCCCGCCCGGGGACGCGGCGTCCGGCTGACCCCGGCGGCGGTCGCCGCGGCCTGACTCCCCAGATGGGGAATATTGCCCGCCCGCCAGCGGGCTCGACGGGCCGTCGCGGTTTGCGTCCGACGTGCTCCCGTCCGGCAACCGCCGGTTGACCAGCGCAAACCTTCTGCCCCTCTGGCCCGAGTCGCCGCCGCACCCCGACGGGGCCGCCGTCGGCCCCTGCCGCGGACGGGACGGCGGCACCGCTCCCCGCTGGTTGAATGGGGCCACCGAACGAGGGGAGCCAGGGAAATGCGCGTGTGGTGGACGTCGGTGATCGTGGGTGCGGTGCTGCTGACCGGGTGCGGCCAGCCGGTGCCGTCGGAGCCCCCTGTCGCCGCCCCGACCCCGAGCCCGGCGACGACCTCGGCGGCCCCGTCCGCGACCCCCACCCCGACACCGTCGCCCACGGCCACGCCCACCCCGACGCCCTCGGCGACGAAGGACGTCACCCAGGTGGTCGTCCGGCTCGCCGACGGCAAGGCCGAGCCCAACGGGGAGCGGATCGAACTGGCCAAGGGTGACACGGTGGAGTTCGTGGTCACCTCAGACCGCAAGGACGAGCTCCACATCCACGGCATGGACCTGGAGATCCCGGTCAAGCCCGGGAAGACGGTCGTCGAGCAGGTGGTGCTCAAGCAGTCCGGCCGCTTCGAGGTGGAGTCCCACCACCCCGCGCTCGTGATCGTGCAGCTCATCGTCCGATGACCCCGCTCCTGGTGCCGCTGCACGGGATCGGTTCCCGCCAGGACCTGCCGCTGCCCTTCGAGTACGTCCTGGTCGGCGCCGCGGCGGCGCTGGCCGTCTCCTTCGCGGTGCTCGCCTTCGCCTGGCGCTCGGCACGGTGGTCGCAGCCCCCGCAGGGTCGCCCGCTGGCCGGCCTGACCCGCCTGGTCGACCATCCGGTGACCGTCTGGGTGCTGCGGGTCGTGGTGCTGGTGGTCTGGCTGGTCGCCGGCCTGGCGCTCTGGTTCGGCCAGGACCGGGTCACCAACCCGGCCTTCGGTTTCGTCTACGTCTGGCTGTGGGTCGGGCTGGTCCCGCTGTCACTGCTGGCCGGACCGCTCTGGCGCCGGGTCAACCCGGCCCGGACCCTGCTCGACCTCGTCCGGCTGCTGCCCGGAGCCGCCCGGCTGGGCCGCCGCCCGCTCCCGGCCCGGCTCGGCACCTGGCCCGCAGCCGTCGGGCTGGTCGGCTTCCTGTGGCTCGAACTCGTCCAGCCGGGCAACAACGCGCTGCCGGTGCTGCAGGCGTGGGCGGCCGCCTGGCTGGTCTGGGTGCTCGGTGGCGCCCTGGTCTGGGGCGGGGCGTGGATCGCTGCCGCCGACCCGTTCGAGGCGGTCGCGAACCTGGTCGCCCGGCTCTCGCCCTGGCGCCGGGGCGACGGCCAGGTCCGGCTGGTGAACCCGCTGCACAATGTCGCCGCCGGGCCGCACCCGGCCGGGACGGCGGCCGTCGTCGTGGTGCTGCTCGGCGGCACCGCCTTCGACTCCTTCGGCGCCACCACCGGCTGGATCCGGATGGTGCAGACCTCCGACCTCCCCTCCGAGCTGTGGGGGACGCTGGGCCTGCTCGGCATGATCGCCCTTGTGGCGGCGACCTTCGCGCTCGGGGTGCGTGGG
>JAEZHJ010000118.1 GCA_023436925.1 Actinomycetes bacterium | reverse complement strand
CCTGAATCCTCCCCGACGGGGGATAGGCCGTGTGCGCAAGGCGTGCGAGGACCGCCGGCACATGCCGTCTCATTTCAGGCGGGAACGCAGCCTCCATCGCGGACCTAACTCTGTTTGGGCAGGAGATCTACTCGGCCACGAACGGGGCGCACGCGTCGGACGATTCGGGCAGAGCAGCCAGCGGCAGAAGCGAGCATTCGCAAGAAGTGCCATGGCGGCGAAGTCCTCGCTCTATGCTGCCTTGGAGACCCTGCGGAAGGGAGGACCATGGACGGTGGAGAACCGATCCGATCCGTTCTCTTCGTGGACTTCGACAACATCTTCAGCGACTTGGGCAGGCTGAACCGAGAGGCCGCGGAGGTCTTTGCCGACCAGCCGAACCTCTGGGTTGGCTGGCTTGAGAGCGGCATGAGTGGCCGAACCACCCCACGGCGTTTCCTGGTGAAGAACATGTATCTGAACCCGGCCGTCTACGGAACCGCGCGCGCAGTCTTCACCCGCAGCGGGTTTCGCGCGATCGACTGCCCGTCGCTGACCTCGCAGGGCAAGAGCAGCGCCGACATACATATGGTTCTCGACATCGTCGACGCGCTGCGCCATGAGACTCGGTACGACGAGTTCGTCATCATGTCCGCTGATGCCGACTTCACACCTGTCTTGCATCGTCTCCGAGCGCACAATCGCCGCTCGGTGGTCGTTACTGCTGGGCCCGCTGCCGCTGCCTACCGATCTGTAGCCGATCACATTGTGTGGCCGAACGACCTGGTGACCTCTGCGTTAGCGCTCGCTCCGGAAAGCGTGACGCTTGGGGATGCCGAGCCGATCGAGCCAGCCCAGCCCTACGTGAGCCTCGTTCCTAATCTGGATCGGGATGAGGGACCCCCGCATGGCGATTCGAACGGAGACGTTCCGGTCGCCCTTGATCCGGCGCGAGTCGACGATGTCGTGGCGGCGATCAGGTCCGCCGTGGCTTCATCCGACTATCCGCTCTGGGGCGCGAGCGCTGCGCAGGCGGCACGCAATGTGGAACCGAGGATCAAGGAGCTTCGCTGGTATGGCGCCGGCACCTTCCGTGCGTTCGTGACTACACATCTGCCGGAGTTGGAGTACTGCACCGAGCCGCATCCGGGGATCCTGCGAGATCCCTTTAGGCACCCAGAAGGCGCCACCCCGCGCAAACGCGAAGGGCTCGCTCCAGTTCTCGAGCGCGTTGCGTTGGTCACCGACGTACCGAGACTCGATCAGGAGACCTACCGGTTGGTGTTTGAGTCGCTGGTTGAGATCGTGACCGATAACGGTCTGGGCTACGAGACCAGCGACATCGTCGCCACCGCAGTGCACAGTCAGGGCAAGAGAGTGACGGCCGATGATGTGCGCCGCATCATCACTGCGTTGGTGGCTGAGCGGGTCCAGCTCAACCTGGGGGCCACCGTAATCGGCGTGCAAACGGTGTGGTGCCAGTATGTGGCGGATCTTTGCCTTCACGCTGGACTTCAGCTGTCTGACGCTGAGATGCGGGAGGTGGAAACGTGGCTCACCGGCCATGCCGCGGAAGAAGAAGACACGGCTTGATGAGAGACTCTCTCCGATCTGGCTGACGCGCGTCTGTCCTGCGCAGCTAGCTTCGACACGTCACGTGATGCGGCATGTTCGGATGGGTCTGTGCGCCTCGGCGCGGCGAGTAGGCATCTCGGCAGCGCATCGTGAAGGGGCTCCAAAGCCGCTCGTCCCGCCGGGCGCGAGTCGCCTGCGACTGACTTGCCTTGTCGATGTCGACCGGAAGCCCGGGGGTGATGCGGAGCGCGCGTGATCGCCTCACCGGGTCGAGCCTCGGTTCAGGATCGGCCCAGGTTCGCGCTGCCGGGCACCTCCTCCAGCCGCGTCCACCCCCGCCAGCCGCGTTCCTCGAGGATCGCCAACAGCCGACGAGCGGCTGGTCCGGACTCGCTCATGGCCGCGTCCAGCAGGGCGGAGAGCGGGTCCGTCCGCTCGCTGCCGCCGACCTCCACCTCACCGCTCTGAAGAGCGCGGAAGCAGCGTCTCCAGTCCGATTGCATCATGCGATCCAGCGTGCAGGGTTGACGCAGCGTTAGGGTCAAGCCAAACCTCGCTCCCAGGGTGGCCCGGGGCTCCTCACCCCTGAACCGACCGCATCACGGGCTGCGTCATCGGAGCGCGCCGAGCGGCCCTCCTGAGCTCTGGCCAACACCCGAAGGTCGGCATGAGTGCGCGTCGTAGCTGGCGATCGCACGATCGGTCCCCGCGCTTGCCGGTCTGGCTGAGACGTCGGCTGTGCCCGATCTGGCTTGTCCCCAAGAAGTCCGGTCGCCTAGGGATCTGCGCGACCGCGGGCGGGCTACTCCGTCTCGGTCGTGGTGACTGTCGTTTGGGTGTAGCTGGCCTGGATCTTCATCCGCAGGGTCTCCGGCGCAGAGGCGTGGCCGCAGCCCCGGCGGATCAGCAGACGCATCGCCTGCTCGACGTCGAACTCGTCCAAGCAGGGCTCGCACGCCATCAGGTGGCGGCGGATCTCCGCGGCTTCCTCGTCGGTCAACTCGTGGTCGTGGAACTGGTAGACCCGGTCGAGGATGTGGTTGCAGACCTCGCGATTGACCTCAGGCTCACTCATCGCTTCCCCCCGGGATGAGTCCGTTCTCGCGCGCGTAATCGGCCAGCAGCCGGCGCAACTGGTTGCGGCCACGGTTCAGCCGCGACATCACCGTCCCGATCGGGGTCCCCATGATCTCGGCGATCTCCTTGTACGAGAACCCCTCAACATCGGCCAGGTAGACCGCGAGCCGGAAGTCGGGAGCCAGCGCGTTCATCGCCTCGCTGACCGCGGAGTCGGGCATCCGGTCCAGCGCGTCCATCTCCGCCGAGCGCAGGCCCGTCGACTGGTGGGCCTCGGCCTGGGCCAGCTGCCAGTCCTCGATCGTGTCCCCACCTGACAGCTGCGGCTGGCGCTGCTTCTTGCGGTAGGTGTTGATGAAGGTGTTGGTCAGGATCCGGTACAGCCAGGCCTTCAGGTTGGTCCCCGGCGTGAACTGGTGGAAGGACGCGTACGCCTTGGCGAACGTCTCCTGGACCAGGTCCTCGGCGTCGGCAGGATTGCGAGTCATCCGCAGCGCGGCACCGTAGAGCTGGTCAAGGTAGCCCAGCGCATCCCGCTCGAAGCGCGCGGTGCGCTGCTCCGGCGTCTCGTTGGCCGGGTCGACGACGGTGTCGTCAGGCAGGGTTGGGAGGGTCATCAACATCGAGGGTAGCCCCTGAACCAGCGACTGGCCGACTTCGGGCCGGTCGGGTGCTGCCAGGGCTGCCATCATCACACCCGGTAAACAGCCAAACTGCTGTCCGCTATTCCGCGGCCGCCTCCGGCAACGGGACGACGAGGTCGGGACTGTTGTTGGCGACCTGGCCCACCGCGCGGGACACCGCGTACGCCTCCAGCTCCGGAGCCGGCACGTGCAGCAGCTCGTGCGGGTCGCCGTCGAAGTCGGGGTTCAGCCAGTCGTCCCAGCCCTGACGCCCGATCACCATGGGCATCCGGTCGTGGATCCGGCCCAGCTCGTCGGTCGCGGTGGTCGTGATCACGGTGCAGGTCGAGAGCCACTCGCCGCCGGGCGACTTCCAGAACTCGTACAGCCCCGCCATCACCAGCAGTCCGCCGTCGGCCGGCCGGATGAAGAACGGCTGCTTGACCGGCTTGCCCTTCGCATCGCGCTGCTCGGTGGTGTACCACTCGTAGTAGCCATCGGCAGGAAGCAGGCAGCGCCGCGCGGCGAAGGCCCTGCGGAAGGCCGGCTTCTCGGCGACCGTCTCGACCCGGGCATTGATCATCCGGGCGCCGCCGGACGCGTCCTTCGACCAGGACGGCACCAGGCCCCACTTCAGTGGCACCAGCTTGCGGCGGGGGCCGTTCTCGGCGGGACGCTCCACCACCGCCGGCACCAGATCGGTCGGCGCCACGTTCCACGACGGGCCCGGCAGGTCGACCACTTCGTCCAGCTCGAAGGTGTCGACCAGGACGTCACGGCTGGCGGAAGAGGCGTAGCGGCCGCACATGCGACCACGATAACCGGCGCCTGCGACGGTCCGGAGTTCGCGTTCTGCTTGGAAGTCGGGCGCGGGCACGCTAGGAATGAGCCATGACCATACTGCGCGCGGTTGCCCGAACCATGCTCGCCAGCTACTTCGTGGTGAACGGGATCAAGGCCTACCGTCACCCCGAGCAGTTCACCGCGGCCGCGGAACCGGTCGCCGAGAAGCTGCTGCCGCTGGCCAAGTCCGCCCTGCCCCGGCAGGCAGCGGTCTACGTCCCCGAGGACACCAGGTCGCTGGTCCGCGTGACCGGCATCGCCCAGATCGCCGGCGGCCTCAGCCTGGCCACCGGGATCGGACGCCGGCTCGGCGCCGGTGCACTGACCCTGACGATGGTGCCCCACGTCCTCGCCTCCAACCCGCTGGAGGCCCTCGGCGAGGAACGCGAGGAGCGCTACGGCAAGCTCAGCAAGAACATCGCCCTGCTGGGTGGCGTCGCGCTGGCCACCATGGACACCGAGGGCCGGCCCAATCTGCGCTGGCGGGCCCGGGCCCAGAAGCAGCTCTTCGCCAAGCAGTCCTCCCGGGCCAGGCGGGCAGCCGAGCGGCAGGCCAAGGAACTGGCCAAGACCGCCAAGTCCAAGGCAGGCAAGGCCCGCAAGGAGATCGCGAGCGTGCTTTCTTGATCCGCTGGGAGGCGCCGCGGGCATCCTCTCCGGTCACCGGCGAGGTCCTGGTCCCCGGCTCGAAGTCCGCCACCGCACGCAGCTACCTGCTGGCCGCGATGGCCGACGGGCCGAGCACCATCCACGGTGTGCTCACCGCCCGTGACACCGAACTGATGCGCGCCGGCCTGACCGGACTCGGCGTCGAGTTCGCCGATCTCGGCGGGGACAGCGTCCGGGTGCGCCCGCCCGCGAGCTTCGTCGGTGGCGCGACCATCGACGTCGGCCTGGCCGGCACCGTGATGCGCTTCCTCCCCCCAATCGCCGCCCTCACCAGCCCCGCCACCCGGTTCGTCGGGGACGCCGGCGCCGCGGCCCGTCCGGTAGCCCCGCTGCTGGGGGCCCTGGCCGAGCTGGGTGCGCAGGTCAGCGAGCCGCACCGGCTGCCGTTCAGCGTCAGCGGTCCGCTGTCGCAGCGCAGCCACGTCTCGCTGGACGCGTCCGGCTCCAGCCAGTTCGTCTCCGCCCTGCTGCTGGTTGGGGCCAGGCTGCCGGACGGCCTGACCGTCACCCACACCGGCGACCGGCTGCCCTCGCAGCCGCACATCGACATGACGATCCGGATGCTGGCCGACCGCGGCGTCCCCGTCGAGCGGCCGACGAGCAGGTCATGGCGCGTGCTGCCCGGCCTGATCTCCCCCGTCGCCGAACGGGTCGAACCCGACCTCACCAACGCCGCCACCCTGCTGGCAGCGGCCGTTGTCACCGGCGGCCGTCTCACCACCGCGTGGCCCGAGCCGTCGCTGCAGGCCGCCGACGCCCTGGCCGGGGCGCTGGCCGCCTTCGGCGCACAGATCAGCTATGAAGGCTCCGGCAGCGCCCGCCGGATCACCGTGCAGGGACCCGGCCAGATCACCGGGGCCACCCTCGACCTGCACGAGATCAGCGAGATCACCCCGGCCGTCGCCGCCCTCGCCGCCCTGGCCGACTCGCCGAGCGTGATCACCGGAGTGGGCCACATCCGCAGCCACGAGACCGACCGGCTCGCCGCGCTCGCCCAAGAGCTCACCAACCTGGGCGGACGGGCGCGCGAGACCGCCGACGGCCTCGACATCGACCCTGCCCCGCTGCACGGCGGTGTCTTCCACACCCACGCCGACCACCGGCTCGCGCACGCCGCCGCGCTGCTCGGTCTGGTGGTGGACGGGATCGTGCTGGACGACGTCGGCTGCACCAGCAAGACCTTGCCCGACTTCCCCGGCCTGTGGCAGACGATGCTGGGAGCGGCGAAGTGAGCGGCCGCGGCCGCAACGCGATCACCGACGACCCGCATGCCGGGTTCGGCCGTCCGGCCCGCCGGACCCGTCCGCGCACCAAGGACCGGCCCAGCTACGCCGACGCCGTCCTTGGCCAGGTGATGACCGTGGACCGGGGCCGGTACCGCTGCCGGCTCGCCGACGGCACCAGCGTGACCGCCACCAAGGCACGCACCCTGGGCCGCGCCGGGGTCATCGTCGGCGACCGGGTCCGGCTGGTCGGTGACACCTCCGGGGTGGCGGGCACCCTGGCCCGGATCGTGGAGGTGGCCGAGCGGGAGACAACGCTGCGCCGCACCGCCGACGACGACGACCCCTACGAGCGCCCGATCGTCGCCAACGCCGACCAACTGGTCATCGTGACCGCGCTGGCCGACCCGCCGCCGCGGCCCGGCATGATCGACCGGATCCTGGTAGCCGGCTACGACGCGGGCCTCGATCCGCTGCTGGTGTTGACCAAGGCCGACCTGGCCGAACCCGACGAGCTGGTGGCGATCTACGATCCGCTCGGCGTCCCCACCCTGGTCGTGCAGCCCGGAGCCGACCTGACCGAGCTGCGCGAGCGCCTGGCCGGCCACACCAGCGTCCTGGTCGGGCACTCCGGGGTCGGCAAGTCCACCCTGGTCAACGCGCTCATCCCCGGGCTGGACCGCGCGATCGGTGAGGTCAACGAGGTCACCGGCCGTGGCCGCCACACCTCGACCAGCGCGATCATGCTCGAACTGCCGCCGCCCGGCGGCTGGGTGATCGACACCCCCGGGGTGCGGTCCTTCGGACTGAGCCATGTCACCGCGGACTCGATCGTCGCCGCCTTCGGCGATCTGGCCGAGATCACCGCCGACTGCCCGCGCGGCTGCACCCACGAGACCGGGTCGATCGACTGCGCGCTGGACGAGGCGGTCGCCGACGGCCGGTTGTCCGCGGAGCGACTCGACTCGTTCCGGCGGATGGAACGCGCCTGGACCACCCCGACCCACTAGTTTGGGGTCATGCCTGACCAATCCCTGGTGGACGACCTGCGGCTGGCGCACGTCCTGGCCGACGCGGCGGACTCCATCACCACCACGCGGTTCCGGGCCGCCGACCTGCAGATCAGCAGCAAGCCGGACCGCACCCCGGTGACCGACGCCGACACCGCCGTCGAGGACGCGGTGCGCAGCATGCTGTCGCGGACCCGGCCGCGGGATGCGATCCGCGGTGAGGAGCGCGAGGACTCCGGCTGGGGGCCGCGCCGCTGGGTGATCGACCCGATCGACGGCACCGCCAATTACCTGCGTGGCGTCCCGGTCTGGGCCACCCTGATCGCCCTCATGGTGGGCGACGAGGTGGTCGTCGGCGTGGTGTCCGCCCCGGCACTGGGCCGGCGCTGGTGGGCCTCCAGGGGCGGCGGCGCCTTCACCGGACGCAGCCTGCTGCAGGCCACGCCGTGCCGGGTGTCGGCGGTGAGCCGGATCGAGGACGCGTCCCTGTCATACTCCTCGATCGGTGGCTGGGTGAACTCCGGGCGCGGACAGCAGTTCGTCGACCTGCTGCGGGACTGCTGGCGGACCCGTGCGTACGGGGACTTCTGGAGCTACATGCTGCTCGCCGAGGGCGCCGTCGACCTGGCGGCCGAGCCCGACCTGGCGCTGCACGACATGGCGGCGCCGTCCATCGTGGTCACCGAAGCCGGCGGCCGGTTCACCAGCCTGGACGGGGTCGACGGCCCGGTCGGCCCGGGCGCGGTGGCCACCAACGGACTGCTGCACGACGCGGTCCTCGACCGCCTCGCGGTGGACGCCGAGTGACCGCTCAGCGGATCCGCGGGACGGCCCGCAGCAGCGATCTGGTGTAGTCGGTCTGCGGGTCGGTGTAGACCTGCTCGGCGGTGCCCTGCTCGACGATCCGGCCGTTCTGCATCACCACGATGGTGTCGCACAGGTGCCGCACGACCATCAGGTCGTGACTGACCAGGATCAGGGTCAGGCCGTGTTCGGCGACCAGGTCGTTGAGCAGGTTCATCACCTGCGCCCGCACCGACACGTCGAGGGCGGAGACCGGCTCGTCAGCGATCAGCACCTCCGGCCGCGGCGCGAGGGCGCGGGCGATCGCGATCCGCTGCCGCTGGCCGCCGGAGAACTCGTGCGGGTAGCGGTCGGCCAGGTCGACCGGCAGGTCGACGTCGGTCATCACCTCCAACAGCCGGGCGCGGTGGTCGGTGCCGGCCGGCAGCTGCCGCCGCACCAGCGCGGAGCGGAGCGGCTCGGTGATGATGTCGGAGACCCGCATCCGCGGGTTGAGCGAGGAGCGCGGGTCCTGGAAGACCATCTGCACCCCGGCGCGCAGGAAGCCGAGGTCGCGCTCCCGCCGTCCGGTGACCTCGGTGCCCTCGTACCAGACCTGCCCCGAGGTCGGACGGTCGAGCGCGGCGAGCAGCCGGATCAGGGTGGACTTGCCCGACCCGGACTCCCCCACGATGCCGAGCCGCTGGCCGCGCTGCACCGTCAGCGAGGCGTCGGTCAGCGCATCCACCCGGCGCCCACCCGTCCGGTAGACCCGGGTCAGCGCCTCCGCCCGGTACAGCTCGCCGGTCACCGGGCACCCGCCTGGCGGTAGTAGTCCTCGATGGTGGGCAGTCGCCGGCCCGGCTCGACGAGGTCCAGCCGGGCGGTGGCCACCAGGCCCCGGGTGTAGGGGTGCCGCGGCTCGTTGAACAGCTGCTCGCGCGGGCCGGACTCGACGATCCGGCCGTCCAGCATCACCAGCACGTGGTCGCAGACCTGGGAGACCACCGCCAGGTCGTGGCTGATGAACAGGCAGGCCGCGCCCTCCTCGGTGAGCACCCGGTCGAGCAACTCCAGCACCCGGGCCTGCACGGTGACGTCCAGGGCCGTGGTGGGCTCGTCGCAGATCACCAGGTCGGGTCCGTTGATCAGCGCCATCGCGAGGATCACCCGCTGCCGCTGGCCGCCGGAGAGCTGGTGCGGGTAGGCGTCCGCGACCCGCTCCGGGTCGCTCAGGCCGACCGCGTCCAGCATGGGCAGCACCCGCTCCCGGGCCGGGTCGCCGGCGTCCCCGCGGTGCAGGACGTAGGCCTCGGCGACCTGCCGTCCGACCTTCATGGTGGGATCGAGGGCGGTCATCGGCTCCTGGAAGACCATGCTCATCGCGTTGCCGCGCAGCGCCGCGAGCTCCTTCTCGCGCCGCCCCAGCAGTTCCTGGCTGCGCCAGCGGATGGAGCCGGTGGCATGGGCGTTCTCCGGCAGCAGCCCCATCACCGCCAGCGCGGTGACGGTCTTGCCCGAGCCCGACTCGCCGATGATCCCGAGCCGCTCCCCCGGGTTCAGCGCGAAGCTGACCCCGTCCACCGCGCGGATCCGGCGGCGTCCGAACTCGACGGTGAGGTCGGTGACCTCCAGCAGGCTCATGCGACCTCCTCCCGCAGCCTCGGGTCGAGGTAGTCGCGCAGCCCGTCGCCCAGCAGGTTGAAGCCGAGTACGGCCAGCGCGATCGCCAGGCCGGGCCACAGCGCCTGCAGGGGGGCGACGAACAGGAACTGCTGTGCGTCCCGCAGCATGGTCCCCCAGGTCGGTGTGGGACGCGGCGTGCCGAGCCCCAGATAGCTCAGCGCGGCCTCGGCGAGGATCGCCATGGCGAACCCGACGGAGGCCTGGACGCCGATCAGCGGGGCGATGTTGGGCAGCACATGGCGCCCGGAGATCCCTACCCAACTCGTCCCGGAGGCGCGTGCAGCCAGCACGAAGTCACTAGCCATCACCTGCAGGGTGCCCGCCCGCGCGACCCGGGCGAAGGCCGGGACGGTGGCCACGCCGATCGCCACCATCGCCGTCACCGTCGAGCCGCCGAAACCGGCCGCCAGCAGGATCGCCAGCAGCAGCGCGGGGAAGGCGTAGACCACGTCCGCCGTCCGCATCACGACCTCGGACACCCAGCCACCCGCCTGGCCGGCCAACATGCCGAGCGGGACGCCGAAGACCGCGGCCAGGCTGACCGAGATGATGCCGACCAGCAGGCACATCCGGGCGCCCACCAGCAACTGACTGGCGATGTCGATGCCGAACCCGTCGGTGCCCAGCAGGTGCGGCCAGCCGGGGCCCAGCAGCCGATCCTCGGGCACCACCCGGATCGGGTCGAAGGGCGTCCAGAACACGGAGACAAGCGCGGCGAGCACCACCAGGCCGACCAGGACCGACCCGATCACCAACTGCAGGCGCTTCACTCCTGATCACCCCCGGTGCGTTGCCGTGGGTCGATCAACAGGTAGGAGAAGTCGACGATGGCGCTGATCGCCAGCACGGCCAGGACCAGGAACATCACGGTGCCCTGGATGACGAAGACGTCGCGCGCGGCGACCGAGGTGAGCAGCAGTGTGCCCAGCCCGGGCAGGGCGAACACCTGCTCCACCACGATCGCGCCGACCAGCACCGACGACAACTGCAGGCCCAGCACCGTCACCAGCGAGACCGCGGCGTTGCGCACCCCGTGCCGCAGCAGGGCAGCGGTGGGCGTCCAGCCGATCGCCCGGGCGGTGCGGTAGTAGTCCTCGTTGAGCACCTCGACGAAGGCCGAGCGGACGTAGCGGATCAGCACCGCGCCCTGCACCAGGCTGAGGGTGACCACCGGCAGCACCAGGTGTGCGGCCCACTGCACCGGGTCGGTCAGCAGCGGGACGTAGCCGTTGGCGGGCAGCCAGCGCAGCCAGACCGCGAAGATCAGCACGAGCAGGATGCCGCCCCAGAACACCGGGATCGCCATCCCGACCTGGGCGAATGCGTTCACCGAGAAGCCCTGCCAGTGGCGACGCTTCAGCGCGGCGACCATGCCGGCGGGCAGGGCGAGCAACAGGGCGCCGATGATGCCGAGCACCACCAGCCAGGCGGTCACCGCGAGCCGCGGGGCGATCAGCGACAGGACCGGCTGGCCGCTGAGGTGGGAGACCCCGAAGTTGCCGGTCAACACCCCGCCGAGCCACTCCAGGTAGCGGACCGGCAATGGCCGGTCCAGGCCGAACTCGCGCCGCAGTTCGGCGACCCGCTCCGGGGTGGCGTCGGTGCCCAACAGCACCTGGGCGATGTCTCCGGGCAGCGCCGCCGTCACCAGGAAGATCAGGATCGAGGCACCCAGCAGGGTGACCGCGAAGATCCCGAGGCGCCGGAGGATCCGCCAGCCCATCGCTACGGGCTGGCGATCGTGGTGAGGTCGAAGCTCAGTGAGGTGGCGTTGTGGCCCACGCCGGTGATCGTCGACTTGGTGATGACAAGGTTCGGCAGCGCGAACAGCCAGATGGCTGCGGCGTCGTCGGCGAGGTAGCGCGCGGCTCGCTTCATCAGCGGCGCCACGTCCGCCTCGGTGGCCTCATCGGCGGCGGTGAACAGCTGGCGGAACTCGGCGGAGTCGTAGTGCCAGTAGTACTCGGGGTTGGCGAACTTGGCGATGTCGCGCGCCTCGACGTGCGCCACGATCGTCATGTCGTAGTCGCCGTTGGTCAGCACCTCGGGAATCCAGCGGGTGAACTCGAGCTCCTCGATGGTGGCCGTCACTCCGATGTCGCGCAGCTGCGAGGCGACGAACTGGGCCGACTTGACCGCGTACGGCACGACCGGGACGCGCAGCCGCAACTTGAGCCCGTCGCCGTAGCCGGCCTCCTTGAGCAGCTTCTTGGCGCCCTCAGGGTCGTACGGGACCAGATTGGACAGGTCCTCCCACCACGGGTCGGTGGGGACGACCATCGAGCCGATCAGCGTGCCCTGACCGTTCCACACGGTGTTCATCAGCGCCCGCCGGTCGATGGCCATCGTCAGCGCCCGCCGGACCTCCCGCTTGGCCAGGGCCGGGTTGTCGTTGTTCAGCCCGAGCACGACCTCGCCGTTGGTCGTGCCGGACAGCGTCGTGAACCGCGTCGTGTCGGCGAACTGCGGCAGCGCGTCCGGGGCCTGCAGGTTGGAGATCACGTCCAGGTCGCCCGACAGCATGGACGCGTTCATCGCATTCGGGTCGGAGAAGTAGCGGAAGGTGACCTCGTCGAACCGGCCCGGGGTGCCCCAGTAGTCAGGGTTGCGGACCAGGACGACGCTCTGGCCGCGATTGTGGCGTCCGAGGGCGTAGGGACCCGAACCGGCGGTCGCGTCCGCCAGATCACCGGTGAAGGTGGGATCGACCACCATCCCCAGGGTGGAGGACATCTCGTACAGCCACAGCAGCGAGGGTCGCTTCAGGGTGATGACGGCCTTGGCCGGCTCGACCGCCTCCACCGAGGCGACCACGTCCAGCTGGGCACGCAAGGTCTCGGTGAGCTGCGGATCGGACTTCATCCGCTCGATGCTCGCCTTGACCGCCGCGGCGTCCACCGGGGCCCCGGAGGCGAACCTGGCGGCCGGGTTGAGGTGGAAGGTGTAGGTCAGCCGGTCCGGGCTGACCTCCCAGGCCTGGGCGAGCAAGCCCTTCAGCTTGCCCTCGGAGTCGACCTTGAGCAGGGTCTCGTAGACGTTGTAGAGCAGCACCTGCGGGATCGACGCGGCCGTGTTGTGGAAGGGGTCCATCGACGGCGGCTCGAGGGTGGCCCCCACGCTGAGCCGTTTCAGTTCGGACGGGGAGGGGTTGCTGCCGGTGGGGGTGCAGGCGGCCACCACGATGAGCAGACAGCCCGCGAGCAGCCCTGCCAGCAATCGTCGGAGGCGCGGCGCGCGCGCTCCAGTCTCCAGTCCCCCGTTGTCCATCAGCCCTCCATGGTCGGCCTCGCGACGCGAGGAACCGCCGGAATTCTATTACAGCGGTTCCGCGCCGCCCGCCGGACGGGACCGGCGGGCCCTGGACGGGGGTGATTTGGGCATCGGGGGCCGCTCACCTATAGTGGAGCACGCACCGCGGGGTGGAGCAGTTCGGTAGCTCGCTGGGCTCATAACCCAGAGGTCACAGGTTCAAATCCTGTCCCCGCTACGAAAGAGGCCGCCGACCAGGACATCTGGTCGGCGGCTTTGTCGTTGCCCGGCTCGGACCGTCACCGTGGACCTGCACGCACCTCACCGGTCACTGACCGCGGAAGGCCCTGAGGGCGCGGCGACCACCCGTCCGAACCACCAGGCCAGGCCGACGCCGAACACCACCAGCCCGACCCCGGCGACCAGGAACGGCCACGGGTCCCGCAGTTCCGCACAGTAGGCCGGGGTCGGCTGCGGGCCGCACACAGTGCCTGGCCCGTCCAGGTTGAGCCATGCGATGAACAGCGGGGCGGCGCCCAGCCCCGCAATGACGAGAAGAGCCGCGGCGGTGCGCGCTGCGGGCAGCGCCAGGCCGATGAGGGCCAGCAGCGCCGCCAGCCACAGCAGGAAGACGCCGATCGAGGGCAGGCTGGCCACGCCGAAGCCCAGCACGACGCCCGTGAACGCCCACCAGGGGTACGCCCACCACGCTCGCCGCTGCGCAGCCATGCCCGAGCCTAACCCGGGGCGTCGGCATGGGTAGACCTGCCCGCAGGGGTGTTGTCGTCTCGGTGACGGCTCGTAGCGTGAGGCCATGGCACTGACCCAGCTCGCCGCCAGCCTGGACGGCACCCTCGTCCTGCCCGACTCCGACGACTTCTCCCGCTCCCGGCTCTTCCACGGGCGCTCCGGTGACCCGGCCGGCGTGGTGCACGCCGCCGGGGTGGACGACGTGGCGGCCGCGGTCGTCACGGCCCGCACCGAAGGCCTGCCGGTCGCCGTCCGCAGCGGCGGCCACGGCATGTGGGAATCGCTGCCCGGCGCCTTGGTGATCGACCTGTCCGCGCTGGACGCCGTCGAGCCCGACGAGGATCCGGCGCCCACCGCCGAGGGCACCTGTCTGGTCCGGATCGGCGGCGGGGCGACCTGGGGGAAGATCGCCGATGAACTGTCCCGTCGCGGCCTGGCGATCAGCTCCGGCGACACCCGCTCGGTGGGTGTCGGCGGCCTCACCCTGGGCGGCGGCATCGGCTGGCTGGTCCGCTGCTGGGGGTTGGCGCTCGACCAGCTGGTCGGCGTCCAGCTCGTCACGGCGGCCGGCGAGGTCGTGGAGGTCTCGCAGGGTTCCCACCCCGAGCTGTTCTGGGGCCTGCGGGGCGGCGGCGGCAACTTCGGGGTCGCCACCCGGCTGGACTTCCTCGCGCACCCGCTGAAGGGTGTCGTCCACACCACCTTGACCCTCGACCCGGAGGACCTGGCCGGACACCTGCGACGCTTCCGGGACGTGATGCGTGCCGCGCCGTGGGAGCTGAACGGCTCGCTGGTCCGCACGCCCGCCTTCGGTCCACAGATGCCCAGCCGGACGATGATCGAGGTGCTCTGGGCGGGCACCGACGAGCCAGCCGCGCGGGCCGCGTTCGCGCCGTTGCTCGAGATGCCGGGGGTGCTCTCGGCCGAGGTCGCCGCAGCCGCCTACCCGGACGTCCTGCAGGAACCCCCGGCTCCGCCGCCCGGGGTCCCGTTGCCGACCATCGTCGACGACAACGGCTGGTTCGAGTCCCTGGACGACCAGGTCATCGACGACATGCTGGCCGCCGCTGAGGCCGCCGGAGCCCAGATGCTGCTGGTGCGGTGGCTGGGCGGGCGATTCGGTGAGGTGGGCCCGGACGAGACCGCGGTCGCGTTCCGGGACGCCGAAGCGTTCGCGATGACCGCCGCGTTGCTGCCCCCGGGCAGCCCGCAGGCTGAGGTGGACGCCCTCAAGACCCGGCTCGCCCCGTTCGTCGCGCACGCGGCGGGCGCCTACGGCAACTTCACGAACTCGGTCGCCCCCGGTCTCCCGAACCGGATGTACCCGCCCCCGGTGCTGGCGCGGCTGCGGGCGCTGAAGCAGGAGTGGGATCCGGGCAACCTGTTCAGCCGCAACCACAACCTGGCCGCCGCCGGCTGAGCTCGTAGCGGCATGTCGGGGCCGGAGCTGGACGTCGTCCTCTTCGGGGCGACCGGGTTCGTCGGCGCCCTGACTGCGGCACACCTGGCCGAGGCTGCCGGTGACGCCCGGGTCGCGCTGGCCGGCCGCAGTGAGGCCCGTTTGACCGAGCTGCGGGCAGGGCTGGGCCCGGGGGCCCGCGACTGGGAACTCGTGGCCGTGGACGCGTCCGACAGTGACGGTTTGCAGCGGCTGGCGGCACGGACCCGCGTGCTGGCCTCGACCGTCGGGCCGTACGCCGTGCTCGGCCGGGAGGTTGTGCTCGCGGCAGCGCGGCAGGGCACCCACTACGCCGACCTGACCGGCGAGGCGAGCTTCCTGGCCTGGAGTCTGGCGACTGCGGCCGGTCCCGCCGCCGAGTCCGGGGCGCGGATCGT
>JAEZHJ010000104.1 GCA_023436925.1 Actinomycetes bacterium | reverse complement strand
GCTCGCCGCCACCGACGACCTCGGTGCGCTTGTCGATGACACTGGCGTCCGCCCGCTGCCGGGGCGTGTGGTGCTGCCGCGCCGCCCGGGAGTTCCGGTTCAGCCCGACCCCGATCAGGATCGCCAGGCCCACGATGACGGCGAAGGCCACGAGTACGACGAAGATCAAGGCGAACGCCACGGGGCCACCCTAGCCGGGACTCGCGCGCTTTCCGGTGGCGTCCGGCCGTCCGGGCTACCTCTCAGTGAGTTATTCGCTCGTCCTTGGGAGGAACACTCACCCACACGCTCTGGGTGGGTGCGATGCGGGCTGGCGGGGCGAGCCCGACGGCTGGGCGCGGACGTAGGCGGGCCCCGGGAAGTATGAGTTCCCGGGGCCCTGGGCGACGAGGGCGATACTCCCGTCTTCCGGGGACTTCCGCCGCACCCACCGACCGCATCACCGGCCGGCTCCGACGAACCGAAGCTCGCCGCGGGCCCGACATCCGTTCTCCCGGCTACCGAGTTACCGAAGCAACCCGATGGCTCATTTCTAGTGGTCGTCGCACCGGCCCAACAAGGGGTCTTCTCCGGTGGGTTTCGGTCACCTGGCCTACTACGGCGTGTCGTCGGCGTGTCGTGTGACGACCGTGGCGATTGAGCCGTAAGGGAGTCCTGAGCCGTCTCAACTGGTGGACGAGCCGGCGTCGGCGCCCGGCCGGTGGCGAATCAGCTCGTCGGTCCGCCAGCGCTGCCCGTCCACCTCCACGCTCACTCCGCCCGGGACCGGTCGGTAGCCCAGCCGCTCGTACAGCCCACGCGCCACCTCGTTGTGGGTGAAGACGCCCAGTTCGGTGGCCAGCACCGACGGGTCGGCGTCGGTCAGGGCGAGCACCTCCTCCATCACCCGGCGGCCCCAGCCTTCACCTCGGCGCTCCGGGTCGACGATCACCCGTCCGACCCGCAGCAACCGGCCGCCGTCCTTGGCGAACAGCGACGCCGTCGCCACCACGCGTCCGCGCTCGTCCGCCAGGGTGAAGACCTGCCACTCGGGCTCGGCGGCGATACCGAGCAGCAGGTCGGCGGTGAGCGGGAACGGGAACTGCGGGCCACCGGCCAGCACCGCATCGGCGCGGGACCGCACCCAGCCGGCGATCACCGCGGCGGTCTGCGGCGTGAGGGGGGTCAGTCCGGGCATGACGGCATGGTAGGCACGTCTCGACCCGGTGAGCCGGGGTACCGCCAGTCGTCCCCGCCGGACGGGCGTGACGCGGGCCGCCGCAGTAGTGCCCATGACGGTCGGGCCGGCCGGTGCCGCAGGATGAGGCCGTGGGCTACCAGGAGTACGAAGGGCCGCTGGCCGTCGCCGCGGCACGGGCGCGGGAATGGCTGGAGTCGGTGCCGGAGCGCCCGATCGGTCACACCATGGACGCCGAGGCGATCAAGGACCGGTTGGGACGGAGCCTTCCCGCCGCCGGGCAGGACGCGACCGCCGTCACCGAGTTGCTGGCGCAGGCGGTCGAGCCCGGCCTGATCGCCATGGACTCGCCCCGCTTCTACGGCTTCGTGATCGGCGGCACCCTGCCCGCCGCGCTGGCCGCGGACTGGCTGGTCTCGGCGTGGGACCAGAACGCCGGGTCCCGGCAGGCGACCACCGGGGTGGTTGCGGCCGAGGAGCTCGCGGGGGACTGGCTGCTCGACCTGCTCGGGCTTCCCGATGGCGCCGCGGTGGGCTTCTCCACCGGCGCGACGACCGCCAACCTCTCGGGCCTGCTCGCCGCCCGCAGCGCCGTGCTGCGCCGGGTCGGGTGGGACGTCGAGCGGGATGGGCTGGCCGGGGCGCCGGCGATCCGGTTCCTGGCCGGCGCCTCGGTCCACTCCTCGGTGGTCTCGGCCGGACAGCTGGCGGGTCTCGGCCGGCCCACGCTGGTGGAGGCCGACGATCAGGGACGGATCTCGGTGGCCGGGCTGGCGGCGGCGCTGGCCGAGGGCGAGGGACCGGCGATCGTGGCGCTGCAGGCCGGCGACGTCCACTCCGGCTGCTTCGACGATTTCGCCGCCGCGATCGAGGTCGCCAGGGCTGCCGGCGCCTGGGTGCACGTCGACGGGGCCTTCGGGTTGTGGGCGGGGACCAGTCCTGCGCTGCGGCACCTGGTGGCCGGGATGGAGCGGGCCGACTCCTGGGCCACCGACGCCCACAAGACACTGAACGTGCCCTACGACTGCGGGGTCGCGATCGTGCGGGACCCGTCCGACATGCTGGCGGCGCTCGGCACCCAGGCCGCCTACCTGCCCGAGCGGGCCGGCGAGCTCGAGCCCTTCGACAAGACGGTCGAGCTCTCCCGACGGGCCCGCGGGGTCCCGGTCTGGGCCGCGTTGCGGACCCTCGGCCGCGACGGGGTGGCCGGCCTGGTCGACGGGCTGGCCGCAGCGGCGCGGGGGCTGGCCGAGGGGTTCAGCGCCATACCCGGCCTGCAGGTGCTCAACGACGTCGTCTTCACGCAGGTCTGCCTGGCCGGGCCGGACGACGAGCGGACCGCCGCCCTGACCGCATGGCTGACGCAGGACGGCACCGCGTGGCCGTCCCACTCCACCTGGCGGGGACGCGTCGTCAGCCGGTTCTCGGTCAGCAACTGGGCCACCGACGCCGAGCAGGTCCGCCGGACGCTGGACGCGGTGGCACGCGGCGCGGCAGAGGTGGGGATCAGCGGCCGCGTGGCACCGTGACGACCTGCCCGCGTGGCACCGTGACGACCTGCCCGCGTGTCGCCGGTGCGTGATAGACACGTACCCGTGACTACCGACACCCCCTTTCACGACCTGGACGCCTACATCGCCCTGCCGCGGCTGGGTGGCCTCGCCCTGAGTCCGGACGGCACCCGCCTGGTGACGACGGTCCAGACCCTGAACCCTGACCGGACGGCCTACTCCACGGCGCTGTGGGAGCTCGACCCGGCCGGCCGCCTCCCCGCCCGGCGGCTCACCCGCAGCGCGAAGGGGGAGGCCTCGGCAACCTTCACCCGGCACGGCGACCTGCTGTTCACCTCCGCCCGGCCCGATCCGGACGCCGCCTCCGACGGCAAGGACGAGGCCCGCCCGGCACTGTGGCTGCTCCCTGCCGCCGGCGGCGAGGCCCGGGTGATCGCGGCGGCGCCCGGCGGTCTCGGCGCTCCGCTGGCAGCCCGCGACGCCGACGTGGTCAGCGTCGCCGCCTCCGTCCTCCCGGCGGCCCACGACCTGGCGGCCGACGCCGGGCTGCGCAAGACGCGCAAGCAGGCGAAGGTGCAGGCGATCCTCCACGACTCCTACCCGGTGCGGCACTGGGACCACGACCTCGGCCCCGACCAGCCCCGCCGGTTCGTCGCCGACCTCGCCGCGGCGAAGGACGAGCCGGCGTCCCCGATGCCC
>JAEZHJ010000097.1 GCA_023436925.1 Actinomycetes bacterium | reverse complement strand
GCGAAGACCTTCGCGGTCTGCGGGGCGTAGGCCGCCGACGAGGTGCACAGCGCGGCGGTGGTGCCGTCGGCGACCAGTTCGCCCTCGGCCATGATCAGCATCCGGGTGCTGGCCAGCGCGGCGAACTCGACGTCGTGGGTGCTGATCAGGACGGCCGCGCCCTTGGCCGCCAGCCGGTCGACCACGCGGTGCAGGTCGGCCTTCGTGGCGTAGTCCAGGCCGCGGGTGGGCTCGTCCAGCAGGACGACCGGCGGGTCGGCGGCCAGCTGGATCGCCAGGACGAGCGCCAGCCGCTGTCCTTCCGACAGGTCGCGCGGGTCGGCGTCGGGGTCGACCCGGATGCCCAGGCTCGCGAGCAGGTTCGCTGTCGTGCCGGGCGCCACCTCGCTCTCGGCGTCCGACTGTGCGCACTCCTGGTCGACGCTGGGCAGGTAGAGCAGGTCGCCGGCGGTCTGCGGCACCAGGGTCACCAGCCGCCGCGCCGCCGGGGCGGACAGGCCGCGCGGGTCGACCCCGTCGACGCTGACCTCGCCGGTCGCGGTCAGGGCACCCTGCAGGGCCCACAGCAGCGACGACTTCCCGGCGCCGTTGCGGCCAAGCAGGGCGGTCACAGTGCCGGCCTGCAGCGCCAGGTCGACCGAACTGACCGCAGTCAGTTCGCCGTAGCGAACGCCGAGCCCGCTCGCCTGCAGTACGACCGGGCCGGTCGGGGCCGGCGCAGGCGCGGGCGCGGCAGGCACGACCCCGCCGGCCTGCGCCCGGCGCCGGGCGTCGCGGACGCTGAGCGGAACCTCGTCCCAGCCCAGCACCCGGGCGATCGCGGCCAGCGGGGGCACCACCGAGGACTCGGCCAGCACGGCGGCGGCCGGTCCGTAGCGGGCCGAGCCGTCCCCGGGCAGCCAGATCACCGAGTCGGCGGCCTGCATCACCCGCTCCAGCCGGTGCTCGGCCAGCACGACGGTGAGGGCGACGTCGTGGACCAGGTTGGTGATCGCCGCCAGCACATCCTGGGCCGCGGTCGGGTCGAGTGAGGAGGTGGGCTCGTCCAGCACGAGCACCCGCGGCTGGGCGGCCAGCACGGCGGCGATCGCCACCCGCTGCTGCTGTCCGCCGGACAGTTCGGCGAGGTTGCGGCGGCGCAGGTCGGCGATCCCCATCAGGTCCAGGGTCTCCTCGACCCGCTTGCGCATGGCCTGCGGGTCGATCCCCAGTTGCTCCATGCCGTAGGCGATCTCGTCCTCGACGGTGTCGGTGACGAACCCGCGGACCGGGTCCTGGCCGACGTAGCCGACCAGGTCGGCCAGGTCGCGCGGCCGGTTGGTCGCGGTGCTGTGGCCGTCGATCCGGACCTCGCCGCGCAGCAGGCCGCCGGTGAAGTGGGGGACGAGTCCGTTGAGTGCCCCCAGCAGGGTCGACTTGCCCGAGCCCGTGCCGCCGACCACCAGGCACAGGTCGCCGTCCGGGATCTGGAGGCTGACCCGGTCCAGGGTCGGACGGCCGGCGCCGGGGTAGGTGAAGGTGACCTCGTCGAGCTCGATCATGCGCTCACCAGGTTGCGTTCGGGCCGGGGCCGCAGGCTGCGGACCCGGACATCGGTGCGGGCCTGCGGGGGAGCGCTGCGCCGCGCAGGGGCGGTCAGCGGCAGCGGCACCAGGCCGAGCCCGGCGACCAGCAGCATCGGCCAGGTCAGCGCCGGCCACACCAGCGGATCCACCTGGGGCAGCATCGCGTCCGGGTCGAGCCAGCGCAGCCAGGTCGCCGTGACCGCCGCAGCCAGCCCGGCCAGCGCGACGACGGTCTCCCGGGCGCCCCACCGGTCCGGACGGTACCGGGTCACCCGCAGCCGGGCGCCGGCCCGGCGCAGCCCCCACATCATGCCGGCGGCGCCCACCGCGAGAATGCCGAGCCCGGGCCAGGTCCACTCGGTGCCGAGCACCAGGAAGACGCCGAACACGCTGGTCACCGAGGCCGCCAGCATGACCGGAAGGCTGCCGGACGGGGTGAGACCGCGGGTGCGGGCGAAGCCGCGGGCCTCCATCCCGGCGGCCAGTGCCAGGGACCGGTCGATGGCGTCGGCCAGGACGGGCACGATCAGCGAACTGAACAGCCGGCGACCCCGTCCCGGGTCCCCGCGCAGCCGGCGGGCGCGCCGGACCCGCTGGACGCTCTCCACCAGCTGCGGGGCGACGGTCAGGGCGATCACCACCGCGACCGACGCCTCGTAGAGCGCGGCCGGCACACAGCGCAGCGCCCGGCGCGGATTGGCCAGCGAGTTGGCGGCCCCGACACACAGCAGCATGACCACCAGCCGAAGGGCGTCGTAGAAGGCGAAGGCGATCGCCTCGGCGGTGACGGCCCCACCCAGCCGGATCCCGGCCGCCCACTGCGGCAGTGCGATCTCGGGCAGGGTGAACAGCACCGTGGTGCCGAACGGCAGGCCGAGGACGATCTGGAAGCCGAGCCGCATCACCAGGATGAACCCGGCCAGCCACAGGTAGGCCGCCAACGAGTGCGCCCATGGGGCGTGCCCGCGGCGCAGCGCCACGACCACGACCAGCGCAGCGGCGATCAGGGCGAGCAGCAGCGGGTTGGTGGTGCTGCTGGCGGCGATCGCCAGCCCGACCGCCCACGCCCACCACGCCCAGGGGTGCATCACGGCCTCCTGCGTCGCGCCAGCCAGACCGCCCCCGCAGCCACCAGCAGGGCGCCGGCGACCACCGCGACGCCCAGCGGGCCGGACAGACCGCCCGCGTCTGCCGCGGGCTCTGGGGCAGGGGTCTGCTGTGGGCTGGGCGGGGCCGACGTGGACGGGCCTGCGCCGGTCTGTGCCGGATCGCCGGCCTGGGCCAGGGTGGCGGGCAGTTCCGAGGGCGGCGTGCTGCCGTCCCCGAAGGACCAGCCCTCGGCCGCACCCGCAGCGGGCGCCGTGCTGTCCGGGCCGACACCGGCATAGACCCAGGGTCCGTACCCGTCGCCGTCGGGGGCGGCCTGCCAGTACGACCAGTAGCCGCTCGTGCTCACCTCGCAGCGCTGTGGCTGTCCGTCGATCCGGCAGATCATCCCCGAGGAGCGGGAGGCCTCGAAGCCGGCACTGGCCAGCGCCTGCGCTCCGGTGCCGTACTCGGTGGCGCAGCCGGTGCTGACCTCGCCGCCGAGCGGACCGGGATCGACCACCACCCACACGCCCGTGCAGGTCTCAGTCGCTGCCTGGGCGGGCGCGGCGGCGGGTGCGGCGACCAGCAGGGCGGCTACCGCCGCCAGCCCCGCCAGCAGCCGCCTCATGACTTCTGGACCCGGGCCATCACGCCGACGCCGGCCGCCAGCACGGCGACGAGGACCCACCACCAGACCGCGTTGGGGTTGCCGGCGGGCGCCTGCTGCGGGCCCTGGGCGAGGGAGAGGTAGCTGTCACCGGCCAGCAGCAGGGTGGCCTGGGTGGTGGCGAGCAGGTCGGGGGTGGTGGCTCCGGCGACACCGGTCGGCAGGCCGCCGTCCTTCAGCTGCAGGCCGGCCAGGTAGGCCACCGCCTCGGGTTGGTCAAGCCCGGCCGCCTGCAGCGCCGAGCCGAGCAGAGCCGTCGAGTTCACCGGGGCGAAACCGGCCCAGGAGCCGTCCGGCTGCCGGGTGGCCTGCGCCCAGGCGACGGCGGCCTCGACCGCTGCCGCGGCGGTTTCGGACGGCTCGGGCAGGGCCCGCAGGCCGAGGATCGCCATCGCGGTGCTGTCGGCGTCGGCGGGCTGGCCCTGGTCGTAGCCCCAGCCGCCCTCCGGGGCGGCCTTGGAGACCAGCCAGTCGGTCATCGTGGCCGGCACCGGCTCGCCGCTCCCGGCCAGCGCGATCATCCCGAGCCCGGACGCGTACGGGCCGGGGAAGGCGCCGAAGCTGCCGTCGGGCTGGACCCCGGCGGAGACCGCCGACACGAGGTCGGTGCCGCCGAAGCTGCGCGGGTCGCGTCCGGTGGCCAGGGCGACCAGGGTGAGCTTGGCCGCCGACTCCGGGCTGGTGGCGTACTGGGCAGTGCGTCCCTCGAGGTAGCCCAGCAGCGCGTCGATGGTGGCGGTGTCCTCGCTGCGGCCGGCGGCGGCCAGGGCGAGGACGGCGTCAGCGGTGATCGACTCGTCGCCGAACTCGGAGGTCAGGTGGTCGCCGTCGGCGACCTGGCCGACCAGGTAACCGGCGGCCCGTCCGGCCGCTGCGGTGTCGGGTTCGGCCGCTGCGGACGGTGCGACGAGGAGGAGGGAAGCTGCCAGCGCCGTAGTCCCGACGGCGAGCAGGCGGAAGAGAGAGGCCACCACTGAGTCCTTTCCGTGGACGGGTGGCGGCCTGGTCGTTCGTGCCGGGCTCACCCGCATTCCACGACGGGTTGAAATGAGCCAGAACTTCTTGCAGGCACTCCGACTCGGCTGGTCTGGGCCAGCCTCACGGCTGCGGGTCAGTGCCGGTTTCTCACCGGCTTCCCCTGCAAGGGTTCGGGTGGGCCCACTCTAGTGCTTTCGCGGCCGGCTCGCGGCCGGTGCGCCTTGAGTGGACCCACCCCGGGGTCCCGGTCAGCGGGACGAACCCGCCGGCGGTTACTGGTCGGGGCCGGACGTCCCGGTTCCGGTGGCCGACGAAGCGGGGCCCCCGGTCGGGTCGGCGGCGGACCCGGTGGTGCCGGACGACAGGTCCTGCCCGCCGTCGCCGGTGCCCTCGTAGGAGGCGCCGCTGGTGGTGGAGCCGGTGCTGCCCGTCCCCGCCGCCGCGGCGGCGTCGCCGACGTCGTGGGTGACGCCCTCGCCGGTGCCGGCGACGTCACCGGTGGCCGGACGGTTCCCGGCCACGCTCTGGGTGAACTCCTTGACCTTCGAACTGGCGTTCTCGGCGAAGCCCTTGGCGGCGTTCGAGGCGTCCTCGGCGAACCGCTTCGCGTTCTCGGGAAGATCGCCGGCGAAGTCCTTGGCCTGGTCGGAGGCGGAGTCGGCGAACTCCTTGATGCTCTCGATCGCCTCCTCGGCGAAGTCCTTGACGTTCTCGATGGCGTCCTCGGCGAAGTCCTTCACCTTGTCCATGAAGCCGTCATCGGGGGTGGGTGGGTTGGTCATCTGGATCCTCTCGGTTCGCAGGGGGAAGGGGTGCTCCCCGCCGAACAGCCTAGGTCTGTGTCGCCGCCGCGTCACCGGCGGTGCTGACGACCAGCACGCGGAACCCCTTGGCGCTGGCCTGCCGGGTGCAGGGGTGACCCTGGTCGATCAGCCACCGTTGCAGCGAGTCGGCGCCGAGGTTGCGGCCGACCACCAGTCGGGCCACCCCGCCGGGGGCCAGCCGGGCCAGCCAGGTCAGCAGCAGGTCGTGCAGGGCCTCCTTGCCGATCCGGATCGGCGGATTGGACCAGATCTCGTCGTAGCGGAGGTCCGGGTCGGCGGCGTCCGGCAGCATCGCCCGGACGCGGTCGCCGACCCCGTGGCGGGCCGCGTTCGCAGCGGTGAGGGCCAGTGCCCGTTCGTTGGTGTCGACGGCGTCCACCTGCGCGCCGGGGCAGGCGGACGCCAGCGCCACCGCGATCACGCCGTAGCCGCAACCCAGGTCGAGCAGCCGCCGCGATTCCGGCCGCGGCGTCGACTCCCGCAACAACACCGCGGTCCCCAGGTCGAGACCGTCGGCCGAGAACACCCCGTCCGCGGTCTCGAACTCCCAGTCGGTGTCCCAGAACCGGGCGTCGACCACCCGCCGGCGCTCCGGGCCGGTCGGGGTGGTGAAGTAGTGGCTCACGCGTCCTCCTCGGGGCAGTCTCCGGGCAGTTCGTCGGGCAGCACCCGGCGGGCGCGGGCCTCGGCGGCGCGGGCGGCCAACCGGTCGGCCGGCGGGTAGCCGACCTCCTCCAGGACCAGCCCGTGGGCCGGCATCACCGGCACGTCACCGCTGCGCCCACCGGCGTCCAGCAGCGCCGCCAGCCAGGCCGGGCTGCGCCGGCCGCCGCCGACCTCGACCAGGGCGCCCACCAGGGAGCGGACCATCGAGTGGCAGAAGGCGTCGGCCCGCACGGTGATCTCCACGTGGCCGGCCGGGACGCGCCGGGCGTCCACCACCTGCAACTCACGCACCGTGGTGGCGCCCTCGCGAGCGCGACAGAAGGCGGCGAAGTCGTGCAGCCCGAGCAAGGCACGGGCAGCGGTGTTGATCAGGTCCACATCGATCGGGGCGCGGACCACGGCGACCTGGTTGCGCAGCAACGGGTCCGGTACTGCATCGGTGAGCCGGTAGGCGTAGCGCCGCCAGATCGCCGAGAAGCGGGCGTCGAAGCCGGGGTCGGCCAGCGCCACCCGCCGCACCTGGACGTCGGCCGGCAGCGCCCGCCGGAGCCGCCGCTGCAGCAGGGCGGCCGTCTCGTCGGCGGGGGAGTCGTCGGCAAGGTCGAGGTGGGCCACCTGGCCGCGGGCGTGGACGCCGGCGTCGGTGCGTCCGGCCACCACCAGTTCGGGGCGGTCAGACAGCCGCAGCACCCGCTGGATCCACAGTTCCAGTTCCCCCTGAACGGTGCGCAGCCCGGTCTGGGCGGCCCAGCCGTGGAACCCGGCACCGTCGTAGGCGAGGTCGAGCCGCAGCCTCATCCCGGCTCCCCGGCGCGGTGGTAGGCCAGGTCGACGATCCCGCGTCCGGCGGCCAGGCCGCGGGCCTCGTAGCGGGTCACCGGCCGCGCTTCCCAGCGGGGAACCTCACCCGGGCCGGTCAGGCGCGGCTCCCCGGCCAGCACCTCACGGACGTGGTCGGCGTACTCCGCCCAGTCGGTGGCGAGCCGCCAGGTGCCACCCGGCACCAGCTTGTCGGCGACCGTCGCGGCGAACTCCGGGTTCACCAGCCGGCGCTTGTGGTGGCGCGCCTTGTGCCAGGGGTCGGGGAAGAAGGTCCACAGCTCGGTGACCGAGCCGTCCGGCAGGGCGGGCAGGGCCTGGGCGCCGTCGGCCACCGCGAGCCGGACGTTCGTCACGCCGGCCCGCTGGAGTTTCGACAAGGTGCTGGCCACCGCCGGTTCGAAGACCTCGAAGGCCAGCAGGTTGGCCTCCGGGCGGGTCTGGGCCACCGCCGCCACCACGTCGCCGTTGCCCGAGCCGATCTCCACCAGCAGCGGGCCGGGCCGGCCGAACACCGTGCCGGGGTCGATGGCCGTGCCGGGGGCGACCGAAGTGACCCGCTCGGCGGCCGGCAGGTCGAGCACCCACTGCTCGCGCAGTCCGTCCCACGCCTTCTGCTGGGAGGGGTTCATCCGCGCGCTCCGCCTGACATAGGACACGACGTCGCGACGGATCCGGGCCTGGGGCATGGCCGTCATTCTAGGAGTCCGCCGGGGTGCTCCCGGCCACCGGCGCCGGGGGCGGGGTCAGGGACGGTTCAGGGTGGCCCCCGCTGGGGATCGGCCGGCCGGTCGGGTTTCATGGAGGTACGCCCGTGACCGGCATCGGGCGGATCGAGAGGGTGGAATGCGTTTCCTGCTGAATGTGATCTGGCTCGTCTTCGGCGGCTTCTGGCTGGCACTGGGTTACGTGCTGGCCGGCATCGTCGCCTGCATCCTCATCGTCACCATTCCGTTCGGCATCGCCTCCTTCCGGATGGCGGGCTACGCGCTGTGGCCCTTCGGGCGGGCGGTGATCCCCAAGCCCGGCGCGGGTGTCGGTTCCGCCCTCGGCAACGTGATCTGGTTCCTGATCGCCGGGCTCTGGCTCGCGCTGGGCCACCTCACCACCGCGGCTGCCCAGGCCGTCACGATCATCGGCATCCCGCTGGCGATCGCGAACCTCAAGATGATCCCGGTGACCTGCTTCCCCTTCGGCAAGGACATCGTCGACGCCCGGATGCTCCCGCCGGGGACCCGTCCGCTGCACTCGCTCTAGCCGACACACGGGGACGGTTCTCCCGCACACGGGGACCGTCCCCGTGTGCGGGAGAACCGTCCCCGTGTGCGGGAGAACCGTCCCCGTGTGTTGCGGGCGGTGGTGGCCGCCGCTGGTCCGGCAGACCGGTCGGGATCCCTTAGGGTGAATGGGTGAATCTGGTCGACTGGCAACTGCTGCTCACCACCGCCGTCACCCTCTTCGTGATCGTCGACCCGCCGGGGCTGCTGCCGGTGTTCCTGGGGCTCACCAGCCCACTCTCGCCGGCCGAGCGTCGGGCGGCGGCCACCAAGTCCTCCATCGTCGCCTTCGGCGTGATCAGCGTGTTCGCGCTGTTCGGCCAGCAGATCCTGCTCTACCTGCACGTCTCGGTGCCCGCCCTGCAACTCTCGGGTGGCCTGCTGCTGCTGATCGTCGCCCTTGAGCTGCTGACCGGACGCGGCGGCGACCCGGTGCTGCACAAGGGGGTCAATGTCGCGATCGTGCCGCTCGGCACGCCGCTGATGGCCGGCCCCGGCGCCATCGTCGCGACGATGCTCGCCGTCCAGGCCGCCCCATTCCCGACCGGTCACCTGACCGTCGGGCTGGCGCTGGTGATCGTGATGGGGCTGGTGTGGGTCTTCCTGCGCTACGCCGGGCTGATCCGCTCGGTGCTGCGCGAGTCCGGGACGATGCTCGCCTCCCGGATCGCCGGCCTGCTGCTCGCCGCCATCGCCGTCCAGATGTGTGCCGACGGCGTCTTCGGCTTCATCGCCGCCCAGGCCTGAGCTGGCGCCGCGTCCGGGGGCCGGCGGCGCTGGCGGCCCCCGGACGCAGCATTTCTCAACTGGTCTTGGCGTACTTGTCGGTCAGGTTCGACGGCAACAGCTCGTAGCCGTGGAACTCGCGGGTGAACGTTCCCGAACCGTGGCCGATGCCACGCAGGTCGATCGCGTAGCGGCTCAGCTCGGCCTGCGGGACGAGCGCGCGGATGATCGCCTTGCGCCCTTCCGAGTCCGAACCCAGCAGCTGCGCCCGGCGGCCGGACAGGTCGGTCATCACCGGGCCGAGGTACTCCTCGCCCACGGTGACGGTGACCAGGTCGATCGGCTCCAGCAGCCCGACCACCTTCGGGGTCGCCGCCTCCTTGATCGCGAGCGCACCGGCGAGCTGGAAGGCCATGTCGGAGGAGTCCACCGAGTGCGCCTTGCCGTCGAACAGCGTGACCCGGACGTCGACCATCGGGTACCCGGCGAAGACGCCCTTCTCCAGCTGGGCCCGGATGCCCTTCTCCACCGACGGGATGAACTGCCGCGGCACGGCGCCACCCACGACCTTGTCGACGAACTCGAAGCCGGCGCCGCGCTCCAGCGGCTCGACCTCGATGTTGCAGACCGCGTACTGGCCGTGGCCGCCCGACTGCTTGACGTGGCGGCCCATCGCGGTCGCCTTGCCGGTGAAGGTCTCCCGCAGCGCGATCTTCAGCTCGTCCTGCTCGACCTTGACGCCGTAGCGGTCCACCAGCCGGGCCAGCAGCAGGTCGGCGTGCGCCTGGCCGGTCGTCCACAGCACCAGCTGGTCGTTGGCACCCCGGTCGAGCCGGACGGTGGTGTCCTCGACGACCAGCCGGCCCAGCGCGCCGGCGAGCTTGTCCTCGTCGTTGCGGGTGGCGGCCCGGATCGCCAGCGGCAGCAGCGGGTCGGGCAGCGTCCAGCGATCGATGACGGCCGGACGGTCCTTCGACGACAAGGTGTCGCCGGTCTCGGCGGTCGACAGCTTCGGGACCAGGACGATCTCGCCCGCGATCGCCTGGTTGCGCGGCTTGAGCTCCGTGCCGACGACGGCCTGGATGACGCCGATCCGCTCATCAGAGTCGTGGTCCTCCGAGCGGGCGCCACGACCGGCGACATGGACGGTGTCCTCGGCGCGCAGCGTGCCGGAGAAGATCCGCACCATCGACAGCCGGCCGGCGAACGGGTCGGTGGTCGTCCGGATCACCTGCGCCACCAGCGGCGCGGCCGGGTCGGCGGCCGGGGTCGGCAACTCCTCGCCGGTCGGGCTGCTGATCGGCGGGTTGGCGTGCACCGACGGGGTGGGGAAGCCGTGGGCGATCAGCCGCAGCAGCTCCTCGACACCGACGCCGGTGTTGGAGGCGACCGGGACCACCGGGAACAGGTTCGCGGTGGCGACGGCCTTCATCAGGTCGTCGAGCAGGTAGTCGGTGTCCAGGTCCTCCCCGGACAGGTAGCGATCCATCAGGGAGTCGTCCTCGGCCTCCTGGATGATCGCCTCGATCAGCGGCCCGCGGTACGCCTCGACATCGTCGTCGTCGGCGTTCAGCTTGCGGTTGGTGACCTCCTTGCCGGAGTAGTCGTGCTCCTCCAGGCTGAGCAGGCCGATATTGCCCGAGATCACGCCCGGGGCGGACATGGTCGGGACGTGGGTCGGCAGCACGCCCTCGCCGAAGGCGGCCTGGGCGGCCGCCACCGAGGCGTCGAAGTCGGCGTGGCCGGCGTCCAGCTTGGTGAGCGCGATGATCCGCGGCAGCCGGGCCGCCTCGCACTCCTCCCACAGCGCCACGGCGGCACCGTCGATGCCGTCGGCGGCGGAGATGACGAACAGGGCTGCGTCGGCAGCCCGGATGCCCGCCCGAAGCTCACCGACGAAGTCGGGGTGGCCGGGGGCGTCCAGCAGGTTGGTCACGGTGCCGCGGTTCTCCACCGATGCGAGGTAGAGCTGGGCGGCGCGCTCGGCGTCCTCCTTCTCGCCGCGGTAGCCCGGGATCCGGGCCTTGAGCAACTGCTCGAACAGGGAGGTCTTCCCCGAACCCGCGTTTCCGATCAGGACGACGTTGCGGACTTCATCGGGACTGGTCACCTGCAGGGAGGCAGCGCTCAACTTTGAACTCATAACACAACCTTGCCCGCGGTGCTGGGGCCCTGCAACCGGTTTTGGGTGATTCCCGGCCGACGTCGGCCGTGCTGCCCGTCCGGACGGATCAGCGCTCGGCCATCGGCACGTAGTCGCGGCGCGCCGAACCGGTGTAGATCTGCATCGGACGGGCGATCCGGTTGTCCGGGTCGGTGATGAACTCCTGGTACTGGGCGGCCCACCCGGCGGTCCGCGGGATCGCGAACAGGACGGTGAACATCTCCGGCGGGAAGCCGAGCGCCTCGTAGATCAGGCCCGAGTAGAAGTCGACATTGGGGTACAGCCGGCGGGAGACGAAGTAGTCGTCGGTCAGGCCGTACTTCTCCAGCTCCTGGGCGACCCGCAGCAGCGGGTTGGTGCCGGTGATCTCGAAGACGTCGTCGACGGCCTTCTTGATCACCCGGGCCCGCGGGTCGTAGTTCTTGTACACCCGGTGGCCGAAACCCATCATCCGGGTGCGGCCGGCCTTGACCCCCTCGATGAACTCGGGCACCCGGTCGACCGTCCCGATCTCGCGCAGCATCCGCAGCACCGCCTCGTTGGCGCCGCCGTGCAGCGGCCCGTGCAGCGCGCCGACCCCGGCCGAGACGCACGTGTAGATGTCGTTGCCCGAGCTGGCCACCGAGCGGACGGCCGAGGTCGAACAGTTCTGCTCGTGGTCGGCGTGCAGGATGAAGAGCACCTCCACCGCGCGGATCAGTCGCTCGTCGGCGTGGTAGCGGCGCTCGGCCTGCTTGAACAGCATCTGCAGGAAGTTGTGGCAGTACCCGTAGCTGTCGTCGGGGTTGATGTAGGGCTTGGCCAGCCCCTTGCGGTAGGCGAAGGCCGCCAGGGTCGGCATCTTGCCGATCAGCCGCGCGATGTTGAGCGCCCTGGCCTCGGGGTCGTCGAAGTTCCGGGCGTCGGGATAGAAGCTGTAGAAGGCGGCTGTGGAGGCCATCAGGACCGACATCGGGTGGGCGTCGTAGGGGAACCCGGCCAGCAGCGTCTTCAGCTTGTCGGGCAGCATCCGGTGCTCGGTGATGAGCTGCTCCCAGCCCGCCAGCTCGTCGGCGGTGGGCAGCTCGCCGTTGATCAGCAGCCACGCGACCTCGAGGAACGTGGAGTGCTCGGCGAGCTGCTCGATCGGGTAGCCGCGGTACTCCAGGATGCCGGCATTGCCGTCGATGTAGGTGATGGCAGAGCGGCAGGAGGCGGTGTTCATGTACCCCGGGTCGTAGGTCGCCAACGGCTTGCCGTCCACGATGAACCGGCGCAAGTCGGTCGCCCGGATGGTCGCGTCGGTGATCGCCAACTCCTCTTCGACGCCGTCGCCCGGGTGCCTGATCTTGAGAACATCTGCCATGGGCGCACCCTACGGGGCCTGGATCGAGACCGTGCCGGGTCCACGATTTTCGCCGTGAGGTCCGCGTTTTGACCGGCCTAATCCTGCGCGGTAACCTTGGACGTCGTTGCGCTGTGGTCTGCCCTGTGGCAAATCCCGCACTGACGATAGTGAAGACAACACATGGAAGCAGGTCTTTGACCGTGTCTACGTACAGCCCGAAGCCTGGCGAGGTCACCAGGAACTGGCACGTCATCGACGCCGAGGACGTGGTCCTGGGTCGCCTCGCCGTGACCGCCGCCACCCTCCTGCGGGGCAAGCACAAGGCCCAGTTCGCGCCGCACGTCGATACCGGTGACTTCGTCGTCGTCGTGAACGCCTCCAAGGTCGCCCTGACCGGGAACAAGCGCACCGACAAGCTGGCCTACCGCCACTCCGGCCGTCCGGGCGGGCTGAAGTCGGTCTCCTACGGCGAGCTGCTCGAGACCGATCCGCGCAAGGCGGTCGAGCGGGCCGTGTGGGGCATGCTCCCCAAGAACAAGCTCAGCCGTCAGCTGATCAAGAAGCTGAAGGTGTACGCCGGCCCGGAGCACCCGCACACCGCCCAGAAGCCGCAGCCGTACCAGATCACCCAGATCGCTCAGTGACAGGAATCACCGTGACCGACATCGTCGAAGAGACTGAGACCGCCGACGAGATCGTCCCCTTCACCGAGGGCGAGCGCGAGATCGCCTACCGGGCCGAGGCCGTTCCCAGCACCGCCGTCCCCGGTGGCCGTCCCGCCGTGGTCGCCCCGGCCGGCGCCACCGGCCGCCGCAAGGAGGCCATCGCGCGGGTGCGGATCATCCCCGGCACCGGCCAGTTCTCGATCAACGGCCGCAGCCTGGAGGACTACTTCCCCAACAAGCTCCACCAGCAGACCGTCAACGAGCCCTTCGTGACCGCTGCCGTGCAGGGCTCCTACGACGTCATCGCCACCATCGTGGGCGGCGGGGTGACCGGCCAGGCCGGCGCGCTGCGGCTGGGTATCGCCCGGGCGCTGAACGCGGTTGACGCCGAGGCCTCCCGTCCGGCCCTGAAGAAGGCCGGCCTGCTGACCCGGGACGCCCGGATCAAGGAGCGCAAGAAGGCCGGTCTGAAGAAGGCCCGCAAGGCTCCGCAGTACTCCAAGCGCTGATCCAGCCAGGTCCGATGCCCCGGCTCTTCGGCACCGACGGGGTGCGCGGCACTGCGAACGCCGATCTCACACCAGAGATCGCACTGCAGGTGTCGAGCGCCGCGGCTCAGGTGCTGGCAGAGGCCGGGGCTTTCGGTTCCTCCGGACGCCCGCGTGCCCTGGTCGGCCGCGACCCGCGCGCCTCGGGGGAGTTCCTCGAGGCCGCCGTGATCGCCGGCCTCGCCTCGTCCGGGGTGGACGTGGTGCGGCTGGGCATCGTCCCGACCCCCGGCGTCGCCTTCCTGATGGGAGAGCTGGACGCCGACCTGGGCGTGATGCTGTCGGCCAGCCACAACCCGGCACCCGACAACGGGATCAAGTTCTTCGCCCGCGGCGGGGTCAAGCTGGACGACACCCTCGAGGACGAGATCGAGGCGCAACTCGGCAAGCCGTGGCACCGCCCGACCGGGGCGGGCGTGGGACGCGTCCGGCCCGACCTGGGCGCCCGTGAGGCGTACGTCGCCCACCTGGTCTCCAGCCTCGGTTCCGACGCCAGCCTGGAGGGGCTCAAGGTGGTGATCGACGCCGCCCACGGCGCCGCCTACCGGACCGCTCCGGAGGCCTTCGCCGCCCAGGGCGCCCAGATCGTCCTGCTCCACGCCGAGCCGGACGGCCTGAACATCAACCGCGACGCCGGGTCCACGCACCCCGCCGCGCTGCAGGAAGCCGTGGTCGCCCACGGAGCCGACCTGGGAATCGCGCTGGACGGCGACGCCGACCGCTGCCTGGCGGTGGACGCCGAGGGTGCGCTGGTCGACGGCGACCAGATCCTGGCGATCCTCGCGCTCGCGATGAAGCAGGCCCGGACGCTGCACAGCGACACCGTCGTGGCGACGGTGATGAGCAACCTCGGCTTCCTGAAGGCGATGAAGCAGCACGGCATCACCGTCGACACCACGAAGGTGGGCGACCGGTACGTGCTCGAGGCGATGAACGCCAACGGGTTCACCCTGGGCGGCGAGCAGTCCGGCCACGTCATCATGAGCGAATTCGCGACCACCGGGGACGGCGTGCTGACGGCGCTCCACCTGGCGGCCCAGATGACCCGCACCGGACGTCCGCTGGCTGAGCTCGCCTCGGTGATGACCAGGTTCCCGCAGGTGCTGGTCAACGTCGGCGGGGTCAACAAGTCCCGGGCCGGCCTCGACCCCGAGGTGAACGCCGCGGTCACCGCGGCCGCGCGAGAACTCGGCGACTCCGGCCG
>JAEZHJ010000056.1 GCA_023436925.1 Actinomycetes bacterium | reverse complement strand
GACTACTGGCGGCTCGGCCTGCCGCTGCTCCTGCTCTTCCTCGTGGTGGCGGTGTTCTGGGTGCCGCTGATCTGGCCCTTCTAGAGAGGTATCTCGCTGTGACCTACAACATCCCGCTCGCGGTCGTGCTGACCCTGCTCGCCTCGGTCGCGCTGGCCGTGGCCTCGGTGGTGCAGCACCTGGCGGTGGCCGACTCCGGAGGCTCCGCCGGGGGTGGGAAGCTCAACCCGCGCCAACTGCTCTCGCTGCTGCGCAACCGCCGCTGGCTCGGCGGGCTGCTGCTCACCGGCGTCGGCGCCGGCCTGCAGGTGACCGCCCTGCTGCTCGCCCCGGTGATCGTGGTGCAGCCGCTCGGCGTGCTCGCCGTGCCGTGGACGATCCTGCTCGCCGCCCGGTTGCACCGGCGTCCGATCACCCCGGTGATGTGGGGGGCGACCGCGCTGACGGTGGCCGGCACGGTCGCCTTCGCCTGGGTCGCCGTGCGCCACGCGACCCCCGACCCGGTTCTCAACGACACCGCCCTGGTGAGCGGGACCCTGATCGCGATCGCCATCGCCGGCGGGCTCGCGCTGATCGGCTCGCGCGGGCCGGTGGCCTGGCGGTGCCTCGGCTGGGCCTCGGCGGCCGCAGTGATCTACGGCGCCGAATCGGGGGTCGTGAAGGCGATCGGCGGGTATGTCGCCACCCGGCCCTGGCTGGGCTCGTTGACGTTCTGGTTCCTGGTCGCCTCCATCGCGGTCGGGGCGGTGCTGGCCGGGATCTGGATCCAGCAGGGCTACGCGTCCGGGCCCGCCGAGATCGTGGTCGGGACCCTCAACGCCGCCGGCCCGGTGGCCGGGGTCGCCTATGGCGTGGCCGTGCTGGGCGAGGGCGCCGCGCTGACCGCCTCGGCGGTGGCCATGATGGCAGTCTTCGCCGCGGTGGCCCTGGCCGGCGTGGTCGGGCTCTCCCGGTTCCACCCGACCCGGACGGCTGAGGCCGTCCCCCAGGTCTAGGGGATTTCTGCGAGGCTCAGGCCCGCCGGGCATCCACCTCCGGCGGGCCGGCCGCCGTGGTGGCACAACTCCCCCCAACAACCGGGGGAACCTATTGTCCGGATGAGCCTCCGTCGGCCGGGTTTCCTTCTACTGTGACGCCCATGAATCCGGTGTTGGCTTTTGTGGTCGTCATGCTGGTCTGGACGGTCGCCGACTTCGTGTCGAAGAAGACGAAGTCATTGCTGTCGAGCCTTTTCGTGGCCTCGATCATCTTCCTGATCGGCTTCCTGACCAACATCTTCCCCGAGGACCTGCTCACCAGTTCCTCGCTGCTCGGCCTGGCCGGGGTCGTGGTCGGGTTCATCATCGTCCACCTCGGGACGATGATCAGCCTCGACGACTTCAAGCAGCAGTGGCGCACCCTGCTGATCGGCATCGCGACCGTCATCGGCATCGGCGTCCTGCTGCTGCTGGCGGGCGTCCTGTTCGGCGGGGGCGGGGACCGGATCAACGACTACGGGGACCTGATCGCCACCGCCCGAGACTTCGTGATCGCCGGGATCGGCGCCCTCTCCGGCGGCACCATTTCCGTGCTGATCGTCCAGGAGGCGGCGCTCGGGGTCGGCCTGACCACGGTGGCGGCCTTCCCGGTGCTGGTGGCCGCCCTGCAGGGCCTGCTGGGCTTCCCGATCACCTCCCTGCTGCTGCGCAAGGAGGCGACCCGCCTCAAGGGCGAGTACCGCGCCGGCCGCCTGGCCGCGCCCGCGGTGGTCGAGGCCGGCGAAGGCAGCGAGGGGCGCCTGCCCGAGTTCCTGCGCACCACCCCGGGAACCCTGTTCTGCGTCGGCGTGGTGGTGCTGGTCAGCATCGGCATCAACAACCTGACCGGCGGCGTGCTGAACACCTTCGTGATGGCGCTGCTGTTCGGCATCGTGCTGCGCACCACCGGCGTCTTCAAGCCCTCGGTGCTGTCCGGCATCGACTCCTTCGGCCTGATGATGCTCGCCATCCTGATCCTGGTCTTCGGGCCGCTGGCGACCCTCGAGCCGGCCGACCTGGCCGCGCTGGCCGTCCCGCTGCTGCTCACCTTTGGCTTCGGCCTGGTCGGGATCGCGGTCTTCTCGGCGGTGGTCGGCAAGCTGCTCGGCTACACCATCCCGATGTCGGTGGCGATCGGCCTGACCTCGCTGTACGGCTTCCCCGGCACGATGATCCTGCCGCAGGAGGCCGCGAAGGCGGCGGGGGAGACCGAGGAGGAGGTCGCCGCGATCGAAAGCGTCATGCTTCCCAAGATGATCGTCGCCGGCTTCTCCACCGTCACCATCACCTCGGTCATCGTGACCTCGATCATCGCCAGCGGGATCGGCGGGTAGCGCCCGGCTACTGCCGTTCGACGATCCGGCCGTCGGCGTCGAGCATCGTCCGCTCCACCCGGTCGCCGTCCTCGACGACGACCGAGGCCCGTGCCGGCCGGCCGGGCGGGATCGCCCGGATCGTCACCCGGCTGCCCTCGGCGGCGGTCACGACCGTGGTGACCGCGTCGGCAAGGGCCGGCGCGAGCGGCTCCCCGTCGGCGCCCAGCACCAGCACGTGGACCCCCTGCGGCGCAGGTCGGCGATCGCCGCCACCAGTGCGGGGTGGCGCAGCTCGGGCGCCCGCAGCCAGTCCCGGATCGCCCCCTCGGTGACCTGGAGCTCGACCCGGCCGGCGCCATCCAGCGGCTCCCCCTGCGCCATCCGCTGCAGCAGGGGAGCAACCTGGTCGCGCACCTCGGCGAGTTCGCGCCGGTTGGTCTCGGCCGCCTCTGCCAGGGCTTCGGCCCGCAGCGCGGAGCGGGCGGCTTCGCTGTGGTGGATCCCGGCTTGGCGGACGATCCGGTTCAGTAGCTGCCGCCACAGGAAGCCCACCACGAAGGACACCACCGGGATCGCGAGCAGGCGCAGAGCCGTCCCGGGCGGAGCCCCGCTCGAACCGGCCCACCACAACCCGGTCAGGACGATCGCCACGGCACCCGTACCGCCGAGGAACGGGTTGCCCCGCACGATCAGCAGCGCTGACAGGTAGGCGGCCAGGTCGGCCAGGAAGGAGTCCCCCGAGGGAGCCTGGCTGACCAGGGTCAGGCCGAAGGTGAGCACGGAGCAGGCCACCACGACCATCGCCCGGGGCGGTGGGAGCGGACCGTCCTGGGGGCTGGTCAGCACGATCGCACCCAACAGCAGCACCAGATAGGCGAGGACGTCGAGCCCGGTGGCCTCGGGCAGGCCCCGGGTGCCGAGGCCCCAGCTGACGGCGAGCAGCCAGACCGTCGCCATGGTGGCGCGGGCACCCCGGGTGGCAAGCCCGGCAGCGCCGGTCACTCGGCTCGTCCTTGCGACCAGGAGAGCTCCACCCGGGTCCCCCGTCCGGGAGCGGTGTCGAGCCGGACCCGGCCGCCGGGCAGCCCTTCGACCGCAGCCACGATGCTGGTTCGCAGGCCGAGGCGTGCCGGGTCGACGGCGGCCGGGTCGAAGCCGCGGCCGTCGTCGCTGACCGTGATGTCGACCCGCTGCGGGGCGACCGCGATCCGCACCGTCCGGGTGGCGTCCGGCCCCGCGTGGCGGACGCTGTTGCGCAAGGCCTCGGCGGCGGCCCGTCCGAGGGTGTCGACGACCTCGGCGGGCACCTGCCCGACGTCCTGGGCGGGCCGGATGTCGCACCCGGGGTCGATCATCCGCAGGTGATCGACCAGCTCGGCCAGGGCCTCCCGCGATGACCGGACGGTGCCGTCCAGCCCGCCCGCGGTGGCGCGATCCAGCAGCAGCAGGGCGCCCTCCGCTTCGGCCCGGAGCTCGGCGGGCGGACGATCGGGCAGCGCCATCGCGGCGGTGAGGACGGAGAGCACCTCGTCGTGCACCACGCGGGCCAGGGCGTCCTTGCGGCGGGCGTCGGCCTCGGCCCGGATCACCCGGCGTTCCTCCTGCTGCGCGAGTTCCTGGGCGACCCTCATCCGGGTGAGTCGCGACCGGATGCCGAGGAAGAGCGCGACCAGGGCGAGGTTGCTGATGTGGGCCGGGGTGTTGGCCGCCACCAGCGCGGGAACCTCACCCAGAAAGACCAGTCCCGAAAACGCCGGCAGCATCGCCGAGATGGCCGCTGCGATGATCGCCACTGCGGGCGGGGTCCACAGCACCAGGTAGCAGACCACGACGGGCTCCAGCGTCCACGCCCACGGCATCGCCTGTCCCGGATCGGTGCCGTGGTAAGCGGCGAAGGCGGTGACCATCAGGAGCGCGTTCATGGTCGGAGCCACGACCCAGCCGAAGCGCAGCAGGTCGTCCGGAAGCCACCGACCGAGGGCGCCCAGCCCCAGCACGATCCCCGCCACGACGATGCCCCCGGCGTTCCACCAGGGCGCGAAATCGGCGGCCGCGGACAGCGTGCCGAGGGTCTGCCCGGCGGCCAGGACGAGGCCGCCCAGCGACATCATCCAGCTCAGCTCGCGGTCCGCCCGCCGGCTCCCGGCGGCTTCCATCCCGGATCTCACTCGCCGGCAGGTACCAGGCCGTCCTCGACGGCGCGGCGGTACAGGTCCACCTTGGTGGGGGCCGTCCGGTCCACCGCCGCGTACTTGGCCCGGATCCGGCGGATGTGGTCGAGCACGGTCTCCCGCGAGATGAAGAGCGCGGCGCCCACCCGCTCGGCGGTCTCTCCGGAGGCGTAGAGGGTGAGGACCTCAGCCTCCCGCTCGCTCAGCCGGGCGGTGACGAACTCGCTGTCGGCGTCGAGAGCGGCTGCCCAGTCCGCGGTCGCCACCACCTCGCCGCGCAACACCGTCCGGATGGCTCTCACCACCGTTTCCGGGAGCTCGGACTTGCGGACCATGCCGCAGACCCCGGCGCGGCCGGCCTCGCGGACCAGACCCGGCCGGTCACCGCTGGTGTAGGCCAGGACGGCGGCGCCGGTGCGGGCCAGTGCCCGGATATTGGTCGTCGGGGTCGAGCCGTCGGCCAGCGCCAGGTCGAGCAGCACGAGGTCGAGGTCGATGCCTGAGGTGAGGAGCTCTGCGACGGTCGCGCCGGTCGCCACGACGTGCATGTCGGGCTGGGTGTTGATGATCGCCGTCGCGCCCAACACGACAGCCGGGTGGTCGTCGACCACCGCGATCCGCGCCTTCGCCACCCCAGCCCCCTTGCCTGTCCGGACGATCATCCCGCGCCGGAGCAGCCGGGGCCAACCAGGTGCTGCCTGCGGTCGGGACCGGTGAGCACGCGGCCGAGGTCGCTCCCCCTAGAACTGGGGGACGCCATCCCGCACCGACCCGTACCGTATCGGCTCAACCGGTGCCGTCCCCGGCTCCGGCGAACAGGAGGCACACGCATGGTTGAGGCGGCCGAGACCGACCCCCGAGAGAGATCCTGGAGCCTGGCAGCGGCGGTCATCCTGTCGCTGGCGACCCTGGTCTCGGCCTGGTGCGGGTACCAGGCGTCGGTGTGGAACGGGGTCGTCTCCACCCAGACCCGGGAAGCCAACGCCGCCCGGCTCGACTCGGCCCGGCACGCCGACGTCGCCGACCGGCAACTCTCCAGCGACCTGCTGATCTTCGCGGTCTGGCTGGAGGCGGAGGTGACCGGGGCCGAGCAGGTCGCCGACTCGGTCGCCGAGCGCTTCCTGCCGCACTTCCGCCCCGCCTTCGAGGCGTGGCGGGCGCAGCCGCCAGCACCCGGCAGCCTGCTCCCGTCCGGCACCCCGTTCGAACGGACCGAGTACGTCCTGCCGACCCAGGCCGCGGCCGACGCCGCCCAGCAGCGCGCCGAGGCGGCCGTCGTCGCGGCGGACGCCGCCGGGACCTGGAGCAGCCGGTACGTGCTGGCCACGGTGCTCTTCGCCTCCGTGCTGTTCCTGGCCGGGATCGCGGCCAAGCTCTCACCCCGGGCGGCCCACCTGGTCGTGGTGCTGGCCGGGCTCACCCTGGTCGGCGCGGTCGCCTCGCTGGTGAGCGTCCCGGCCCTGCTGGACGGGCTGTAGCCGGTCACCCCCACAAGCGGGGGATTTGCCCGGGTCGGCGTTCGAGGCGATGCCGCAAGCCCCCTAGCAGGGTGTGGGTTGGGAGCCGCCGGGCCGCCGCCGGCGACTCGCCACGCTCCCCCAGTTGCGGGGGTCGCCCCTTGTCAGAGCCAGATCGGAGGGGGTGGCGCCTCCCTATACTCCGGCTCATGATCGGGATCCTGATTCGTGCGGCGGTGTTCCTGGCGACCGCCGCCCTGGGCCTGCTCGCGGCAGCCTGGTTGCTGCCCGACGTCGGCATGTCCGCTTCGGGATTCACCCTGGCCGTGGTCGTCTTCGGCGTGGCCCAGTCGGTGCTCGGCGTCGTCGTGGCGAAGCTGACCAAGCGGTTCGCCCCAGCCCTGCTGAGCGGCTTCGGCCTGATCTCCACCCTGGCCGCGCTGTGGATCGCGACGCTGGTTCCCGGCGGCCTTGAGATCTCCGGCCTGCGCACCTGGATCCTGGCCGCGATGGTCGTCTGGGTCGTCACCAGCCTGGCCTCACTGCTGCTGCCGCTGCTGATCAAGGACGGCTCCGCCCGGTCCGCCTGAGTTCCCACCCCGCCCCACGCTTCACCGAAGAGAGGATCATCCGCTATGTCCTTCTGGACCTCGATCTGGGACGTCATCTGGTGGTTCCTGACCGCCTTCGTCTTCATCGCCTACCTGATGGCACTGTTCTCGATCATCGGCGACCTGGTTCGCGACCGGAAGCTCAACGGCGTCGCGAAGGCGATCTGGCTGCTCTTCCTGATCTTCCTGCCGTTCCTGACCGCACTGGCCTACCTGATCTTCCGCGGCCAGGGCATGGGGGAGCGCGCCGCCGAGCAGGCCAGGGCCAGCCAGGCGGCGACCGAGGACTACGTCCGTTCGGTCGCGGGAACCGGCCCGGCCGCCGAGATCGCCCAGGCCAAGCAGCTGCTTGATGCCGGCGCGATCAGCGCCGAGGAGTATGCCCGACTGAAGGCCGCCGCGCTGGCCAAGGTGGCCTGACCACCGCAGCCGGTCCCGGCTACTCGGGCAGGCCGTCCCGGTCCGCCCACTCCAGCAGGGTGTCGATCCGGTGCGCCGCGTCGTCGATCGCGGCGTGCGGGTCGCCCCCGCGCGCGAACCGCGCCGGAACCGTGGCCAGGGTGAAGTCCCGGGGGTCGAGATCGGCCAACTCGGGCCAGTCGAAGGGTGTCGAGACGGTCCCGTCGGGGACGCCTCGCACCGACCAGGCGCTCGCGATCGTGTGATCGCGAGCGTTCTGGTTGTAGTCGACGAACACGTGGCGGGGGTCCCGGTCGTTGCGCCACCAGGCGGTGGTGACGTCATGGGGCGCCCGCCGTTCCACCTCGCGAGCGAAGGCCAGGGCTGCCCGGCGGACCTCGCTGAAGCCCCACTCCGGCACGATCCGGACGTAGATGTGCAGCCCCCTGCCGCCGGAGGTCTTCGGGAAGCCGGTGATGCCCAGGTCCGCCAGGACGGTGCGGGCCACCTCGGCGACCCGGCGCACCCTGCCGAAGTCCGCCTCCGGCATCGGGTCGAGGTCGATCCGCCACTCGTCGGGGCGCTCGGTGTCGGCGCGACGGGAGTTCCAGGGGTGGAACTCAACCGTCGACATCTGGACCGCCCAGATCACCGCCGCCAACTCGGTGACGCACAGCTCGTCGGCGGTGCGGTCGTAGCGGGGGAAGTGGAGCCGGACCGTCTCGACCCAGGGAGGGGCTCCGGCCGGGAGACGCTTCTGGTGCACCTTGTCGCCGGCCAGGCCGTCGGGAAAGCGGTGGAGCATGCAGGGCCGCTCCCGCAGCGCCCGCACGACGCCGTCGCCAACGGCCAGGTAGTACTCGACCAGGTCGAGCTTCGTCCAGCCATGGGCAGGGAAGTAGACCCGGTCCGGGTTCGTGATCCGGACGGTCCGCGGCCCTACCTCGATCAGGGTTTCGGGGGTGGCCATGCCGCACAAGGTACCCGCGTCCGGTGTCCCGGTCACCGGTGGGCCGTCGCGGGCGGGTCCGGCTGCGCGCGGCGGTCCTCGCCACGGCAGAAGGGACGGTGTACCGGCTGGCTGTTCAACCGGCACACCTGGCGCGCCCGGACGCCCGGGCATCCGAACGAACCTGCCGGGGCCTTTACCCAGCGCCTCCGGGGCTGACGCCCGGCGACAGGAGTGCCGATGGAGGTCCTCACCTGCTCCGGACGCCATCCCGGGCCGACCCCTGCAGGGGACGGCCCGGGACCCGGGGGTGGTGAGGAAACAGCCGTGCGACTAGGGCATCAGCACCCCGTCGATGACGTGGATGACGCCGTTGCTGGCCTGCACGTCGGTGGCGGTGACGTTGATCCGGTTGCCCTGGTCGTCGATCAGCGCGACGTCTCCGCTGTCGGAGACGTCCACCGTGAGCTCGTCCCCCTCAAGGGTCTTGATCTTCTCGCCGTCCATCTCCACGATGTCGGCCGCGTAGACCTCGCCGGGCACCACGTGGTAGGTGAGGATCTCGGTCAGGTCGCCCTTGGGGTCCTTCAGCAGCTTGTCGAGCGTGCCGGCGGGCAGCTTCTCGAAGGCTGCGTCGGTGGGGGCGAAGACCGTGAACGGTCCGTCGCCCTTCAGGGTCTCCACCAGCCCGGCCTCGGTCAGGGCGGTGGTGAGGGTCGTGAAGTCGCCGGCGGCGATCGCCGTCTCGACGATGTCGACGGTGGCGGCGCTGCTGCTCATCGTGGGGCTGGGCGAGGCCGTCTCGGACGGCGACGCGGGGGCGGAGGTCGTGGCCGGTGCCATCGTCTCCGCGGGGGTCGAGGAGCACGAGGCCACGAACAGCGCCACGGCTGCGGCTCCGGCTGCGAGGAGGGGGCGGTACATGATGTACACCTTTCGTAGAAAGTTTGTGCAATGATTGTGCAAAGATAGTCTCAGGGTTGTCAAGGACTCTGTACAAGGTTTGTAGAGTGTGGCCCGAAGGAGGAGCGATGCACACGGTGAGCTGGGTCGCCCAACAACTCGGGCTGGCGCCCGGAACGCTGCGGGCCTGGGAGCAGCGGTATGGGATCGTCCGTCCGGCCCGCTCGGAGGGCGGCTACCGGCTCTACGACGACGAGGACGTCGCCATCCTGCGCGAGATGGCCGCGCTGGTCGCAGCCGGGATGCAGCCGGCCCTGGCGGCCGAGCAATTGCGCTCCGGCCCACCGGCCATCCGGGCGAGCGGGTCCGAGGCTGTGGTGACCGGGTTGCCCGGCCATGCTGCCCTGATCGCGTCCGGACGGGACTACAACGTCGGTGCCCTCGAGGCTGTCCTGGACGAAGCCTTCGCCACCGCCAGCTTCGAGCGGGTGGTGGACGACTGGTTGCTCCCGGCGATGGTGGCGGTGGGGGAGGCCTGGGCGCAGGGGTGGCTCGACGTCTCCCAGGAGCACTTCATCAGCTCCGGGGTGATGCGCCGGCTCGCGGCGGCCTTCCAGGCTGCCGGACACCCGCGCGGCGGACGGGCCGTGGTCACCGGGCTCGCCCCCGGCGCCACCCACGAGATCGCCACCCTCGCCTTCGCCACCATGCTGCGGCGGGCCGGGCTGCGGGTGACCCACCTCGGCGCCGACCTGCCCGTGGACAGCTGGGTCACCGCGGTCCGGGCCACCCGTCCGGACGCGGTGGTGATCGGCGTCCCGCGGGCCGTGGACGGCGCCGCTGCCGCCGACGTGCTGGCTGCGCTGGCCGACGCCGTGCCCCAGGTCGTCCGGTTCCTCGGTGGCCCGGGCGCCGGAGCGGAACACGCGCTGCCCGCCGAGTCACTGTCGGAGGCCGCGGCCGCGCTCGCCGACGCCCTGCACAACGATCCCGAGCGCTGAGCCGGGCGTGTAACGCCCCGGTCGGCAAGGGCTCGCGGTCAGGCGGCCCCGGAGGCCGCCCGGGCAGCGGCCTCCTCGCGTTCCAGCTCGGTGTAGGCGATCTTGCCGACCAGCGTGGTGGGCAGCTCGTCGCGGAACTCCAGGATGCGCGGCACCGCCCACTTCATCAGGTGCTTGCGGCAGTGGGCGAGCAACTCGTCGCGCAACTCCTGACTCTGCTCCACCGGGTCGGCCAGGACGACGTAGGCCTTCACCGAGGAGACCTGGTGGTCGTCCGGCGTCCCGATCACGCAGGCCCGGCGCACCGACGGGTGGGCTTCCAGCGCCTGCTCGACCTGGGCGGGGTACACCGAGACCCCGGACACCTTGATCATCCGCTTCTGGCGGCCCTTGAAGTAGAAGTAGCCGTCGGCGTCCATCGCCGCGATGTCCCCGGTGTGCAGCCACAGCCGGCCGTCGTCGTGGGTGCGCAGCGTGTCGGCGGTCGCCTCCGGCTCGTTGAGGTAGCCCAGCATCAGCGTCGGCCCGGTGACGCATAGCTCGCCGTCCTCGCCGGGTGGCAGCTCGGCGCCGTCCGGGCCCACCACCTTCAGCCGCATCCCGGGGATCGGGATCCCGATCGAGTCCTCCCGGTAGGCGCCCGCCGGGGAGAGCGTGCACGCGGTGACGCACTCGGTCAGGCCGTAGCCCTCGAGCAGTTCGACCCTGCCGTCCTGGGCGGCCAGGGCCTGGTCGAAGCGACGCTTCAGATCGCTGGTCAGCGAGTCGCCGCCGCAGTAGGCGCCACGCAGCCGGGCGAAGGACACCTTCGCGAACTTCGGGTGCTGCAGCAGGGCGTGGAACAGCGTGGGCACCCCGGCGATATAGGACGGGGAGTGCTTGATCAGGTTGTCGATGTAGATCGACGGGCTGAACTCGGGCACCAGGATCGAATAGCCGCCGGCGCTCAGCGGGGTGTGGATGCACAGCCCCAGGCCGAAGCCGTGGAAAACCGGCAGGATCGCCAGCACGCTCTCCCCCTGCCGGACGCCGGTGATCGCCCGCATCGCCACGGCCAGGGCCGAGAAGCTGGTCGAGCTGAGCTCGATCCCCTTCGGCAGGCTGGACGTGCCGCCGCTGAACAGCACGACCGCGCTGTCGGCGGGGTCGCCCTGGCGCTGGTAGGGGGAGGGATCGGAGCCGGCCCGCATGAAGTCGCGCCACGGCAGGATCCGGGGGTCGTCGGTGGGCACGGGGTCGATCTTGCGTCCCCGGGTGACGTTGAAGCCCAGTCGCTTCGCGCTCGACAGGTAGTCGGAGAACCGGGCGATCACCAGCTTCTCAATGCCGGTGTTGGCCAGCACCTCGCGGAACCGGCCGTAGAACATGTCCACGGTGACCGCCCAGCGGCTGCCGGTCTCGCGCACGTAGTGCTCGAGCTCGACCGGCGAGGACAGCGGGTGGGTCATCACCACCCTGGCCCCGATCCGGTTCAGCGCGTAGAAGCCGATCACGGTGTTCGGAACGTTCGGCATCGACAAGGTGACCGAGTCCCCAGGGCGGATCCCGTGGGCGAGGAAGGCCGCCGCGCAGCGCTCGACCTCGGCCAGGAAGTGCTCGTAGGAGATCCGGCGTCCCAGGTAGACCAGGGCGGTGCTCTTCGGGAAGGCCGCTCCCGCCGCCGCGACCGCCTCGTACATGGTCTGGTCGGGAACCTCGAGGTCGGCGGGCAGGTCGCCGTAGAGCCGCAGCCAGGGCCGGTCGGTCATGGTCCCACTTTCTGGTCGAGGTGGCGCAGGCGGGCCGGGTTGGCCAGGTAGTCGGCCAGGCGTTCCAGCGCACGGGCGTCCTGGTAGCCGTCGGCCACCCGCTCGTCGAAAGCGATCCGCAACTCGGCCATCCGCTTGACGGCGGGCTTGCCGTCCTCGCCGACGCAGACCGCGGGCTTGACCTCCCCGATCGCGATGAACAGGCTGCAGGTGCCCCACTCGAAGAGGTGGTGGTAGGCGGCCCCCATCCCGACCGAGCCGAGGTTGGCGACCATCGCGCTGGCGCGCATCGGGTCGACGCCGCGCAGGAAGCTCGGGGTGTCGACGTAGAAGTCCCACCACTCCAGCAGCTTGAGGGCGACCCGCAGCAGGCCACGCGGCAGGTGCATGAACAACTCGATCAGCTTGTCGTCGTCCTTGGCCTGGCCGGCCTTGGCGACCCGGATCTCGCCACGCAGCTTGCGCAGGACGGTGTCGGCGTCGTCCTCAGGCTTGATCCGGACCAGCACCATGGTCTCCTCGGCCTCGTCGGTGTAGGCGCGGCGGGCGGCGAAGGAGAGCACCACATCGTGGCGCTGGTAGAGGCGGCGCCCGATGATGTACCGGTTGAGGGTCGGACGTTCCCGCAGGATCCGGACCAGTGCCAGCATGAGGCCCTCGAACAGCGAGAGCTCCTGATCGGTCCCCTTGTGCTGCTCGATGTAGGCCAGCAGCGGCTCGGCGTCGAAGGACACCGGATAGTAGGCGATCGACTCGTTACGGCCTTTCATCAGGTAGGGAAAGATCGCCTTGAAGCCGTGACCCAGATCGACCCGGGATGCGTCATAGCGGTCCCCGCGCCGGCGCCCCTGTTTGCTCATTGTCGTCAGCCACCCTGCTTTCAACCCGAAATTCGGCAACGGGCCACGATTCGCCCGTCCGTTCGGCCCCGCTTCGGGCCGGTCTGCGTCATGGGGCAACCTAGTACGGCAAATCGGGTGTCGCCAGCGATTTCGCCCGATGGGGCACCTGCCCGGGCTGTCGATCACCGACTCAAAACGCGTCCAACGGGTCGATGATGATTGCCGCCGGGGTGGCGGCGTGGCCGAACTCGGCGCGGACGGCCTCGCGCAGGGCGATGGCGTCCAGCGGCTCAGTGGTGACGACCCGGGCCACCGTCCGGCTGCCGAAGCGAGTGTCGGGGCGCTCCTCCAGCACGACCTCGGTGACGCCGGGCCGGGCGGCCAGCCAGTCGCGCACCGCGGGCGGGAAGGTGTTCTCCCCGCCGCTCACCCGGACGCCGTCCACTCGTCCGCTGACGTGGACCAGTCCGTCTCGCAGGAAGCCGTGGTCGGCGGTGAAGCTGCCCCGCCCCAGCACCGCCGAACGCACCTCCAGGCGGCCGTCCCGTTCCCGGACGCGTACCCCGGGCAGCGGCCGTCCGACCGTGCCGGGGGAGCTCGCCCGGTCGGCCGGGGTGGCCAGCGACACCGTCCCCGTCTCGGTGGTGCCGTAGGCGTCATAGACCGGCGCGGCCAGGGCGACGGCCAGCCGGTCCGCGTCGCGCAGCCGGTCGGAGCCGCTGAGTACCGCCCCGATCCGGGTGGGCGGACGGTCGGCCGCGGCGGCCAGCCGGTGGAGTTGCTCGGGGACGCCGGTCAGCAGGTCGACCCGCGGCAGGTCGGCCAATTGGCGCAGCGGGTCGGGTCCGAGGGCGATGAAGTGGCCGCCCAGCGCCCAGGTGGCCAGCGCTGCGGTGAACCCGTGGCCGTGGTCCACCGGCGCCAGCCCGGCGACCACCGGTCGCCGCGAGAGCGGCAGGATCCCGATCGGTGCGGCCAGCTGGGCGAGCGCCCGAGGGCCTCGTCGCGAGCGCACCACCCTGGCGGCCCCGGTGGTGCCCGACGTGGCGAAGAACACCCCTGCGCCGCAAGGGGCCGTCTCCCGTGCGGCGCGCAGCACCCGTTCGCCGGCGCGCGGCGGGACGACCAGCACCGTCCGCCCGGCCAGCCAGCCCGCCAGGGCGTCCACCACCACGGTGCGGGGCTGCGGGCTGCTGACGACCACGACCGGCCCGGCCGGCGCTGCCGACCGCAACCGCACCAGCCGCCACAGCTCGGCGCGGCTGAGGGTGCCGTCGGCGTCGGAGAAGGCCGGGTCACCGGCTTTGGCGGCCAGTTGCGCGGCCAGGATGCGACGCAGCGCCACCCGGGCAGGCCGCCAGGAGCCGCGCAGCTCGGTCATCGGGGCCTGAGCCGGAGCGAGAACCGGCCGGTGAACCGCGCGGTGGTGGCCGGGGCGGCCGCGCTGAGCACCTCCCAGGCGGGAAGCCACCATGGCGCAAGCCGGGACGGCCGGGTCACCACCGCCCGCGCCATCCAGCCGGCGGCCTGGTCGGTCGAGAGTGCGAAGCGCGGTGCGGTGCCGCGGGTCGGGGTGGCCATCGGGGTCGCCACCAGCCCGTAGGCCAGGATCGTCGCGGCCACCTGGTCGCGGGCCAGTTCCGGCGCGATGCTGCGCAGCCAGACGTCCCAGCCCGCCTTCGAGGCGACGTAGGCCGACCAGCCCGGCACCGCGACCCGGGCGTTGGCAGTGGTGGTGGCGATCAGGTGGCCGGCGCCCCGCCCGGCCATGGCGCCGAGGATGGGCAGGGCGTGCGCGACCGGTCCGGTGAAGTTGGCAGCCACCGAGCGGGAGATCGAGTCGGGCCGGTCGACCAGGCCGCGCAGGTCGCGGGCTATCGAATGGCCGGCATTGGCGACCAGCACGTCGGGGACGCCCAGCTCCGCCAGGACGGCGTGGGCGGCCCCCTGTGCCGCGGCTTCATCGCGAAGGTCGACCACCTGGACGACGGCGGTGCTGCCGGCGGATCGCACGGTCGAGGCGACCTCTCCCAGCAGGTCGGCGCGGCGGGCCACCAGCACGAAGCGGGCCCCGGCCGGAGCCATCGCCTCGACGAAGGCGCGCCCGATCCCCGAAGACGCGCCGGTGACGACAACGAGCCGTCCGGCCAGTACCTCCCGGGCCCGCCCCACCCAGTCCATGCGCCGATGGTAGGCCCACACAAACCCCCCGACGAGCCACAGGTCCGGTGCGGCTCGCGGCCGGGCCGGACCTGTGGCTTGCGTCAGGGGGTCGAGGTGTCCGTCAGAAGTGGATTACCCGACCCGGCCGGCGGTGCTGCTGCCGCCCCGGGTCACACCCAGGTAGATGGCGATGAAGGCCATGGCCAGCAGGATCGAGATGATCCAGCGCAGCCAGTCGACACCGGGAGTCTCTGCGACGCCGAGCAGCCCGGCCAGCCAGTAGCCCACCAGGGCGCCGAGAGCGCCGAGGACGATGGTCCAGATCATCCCGATGTTCTGGTTGCCCCTCATGAAGAACCTCGCCAGGGCGCCGATAATCGCCCCCACGATAATCAGGCTGATGATTTCGATGATCATGCCGGCATTCCTTTCTTGCTTCGCCAATCGTTCACGAACTGCCGGAATCCGGCATCAGACGTCGAATACCCGGCCGATGGCGGGCCAAACCTCGTCGGCGAACCGGGTGACCTCCGCCCGGATGTCGCCCTCGTCAGTCGGCATGGGAAGAAATAGGGGGATGGCGGCGACCCCCACGATGGCTAGCCTCAGCGCCATGAAACGTCTGGTGATCCTGCTGCTGCCGCTTGCGCTCGTCTGGTCCGGTTGTGCCCAGTTGCTGGGGACGGCGGACTGGGACCGGATCGAGGCGACCTACCGGGCGGGGTCGGCCGAGAACCAGACTGGCAACTACACCTTGGTCGTGACACCGACGCAGATCAGCTACGAGGTTGACGGCAAGCCGTCCAGCCAGGAACTGCCGCAGGGGACCTGGGACCTGCTCACCACCGGCGTCCGGGCACTCGGCGCGCGGGACGGGCAGGCCTGTCCGGGTGGGGAGTCCGTGGCGATCGAGGCCTCTGCCGGCGGCAGCGTGAAGCAGGCCTTCCAGGCGTCCAGTTGCGACTCCGATGACGCCTTCGCCCAGGCCAAGGCGCTGATCGAGCAGATCGTGCAGCGGCTCCAGTAGCCGTGCCCCGCCACCCATCGTCCGCTCGGAAGCGGACCGGAACGCCGGGCCCGCGGCCCGGCAGCAGCCACGGAGATCGATGACCGACACCTGCATCATCGGCGCCGGCCCGGCGGGCCTGGCCACCGCGCGCGCGCTCAAGGCTCGCGGCCTGCCCTATACCCACCTCGAGCGCCACACCGGCGTCGGCGGGCTGTGGGACATCGACAACCCCGGCACTCCGCTGTACGAGTCGGCCCACTTCATCTCGAGCAAGACACTGTCGGCCTTCTCCGGCCACCCGATGCCCGACGACTACCCCGACTACCCCGACCACCGGCAGATCCTGGCCTACCTGACCGGGTTCGCCGACCGCTACGGGCTGACGCAGGCGATCCGGTTCGGTACCGAGGTGACCGCCGTCGAGCCGGTCGGCGACCACTGGCGGGTCACCCGCGCGGACGGCACCACCTCCGAGCACCGGCAGGTGGTCGCGGCGACCGGCGTGCAGTGGCACCCCAATACGCCGACCCTGCCGGGCAATTACAGCGGCGAGGTGCGCCATTCGGTGACCTACCGCTCGGCGGAGGAGTTCCGGGGCCGGCGGGTGCTGGTGGTCGGCGCCGGGAACTCCGGCTGCGACATCGCCTGCGACGCCGCCCGCACCGCCGACCACGCGGTGATCAGCCTGCGCCGCGGCTACTGGTTCGTCCCCAAGCACGTCTTCGGGGTGCCGGTGGACGTCTTCGCCAGCAGTGGGCCGAAGCTACCCCTGTGGCTGGAGCAGCGCCTGTTCGGGGCCCTGCTGCGCGTCGTGGTCGGCGACCTCACCCGGCTCGGCCTGCCCAAGCCGGACCACAAGCTGTTCGAGACCCACCCGCTGCTCAACTCCCAGCTGATCCACCACCTGCAGCACGGCGATGTGATCGCCCGCCCGGGGATCGCGGACACCTCGGGCACCACGGTCACCTTCACCGACGGCAGCACCGAGGAGGTGGACCTGATCCTGCTCGCCACCGGGTACCGGCACCGCGTCCCCTACGCCCAGCAGCTCTTCGGCGACGAGCAGCACCCCGACCTGTACCTGACCGCCTTCTCCCGGCACCCGGGCCTGTACGGGGTGGGGTACATCGAGACCAACTCCGGGGCCTACGCGCTGATGGACACCGTCGCCCACCTGGTCGCCGCCCACATCGCCGACCGGACCCGCCGCCCGGCGCACTGGGCCCGGTTCGAGGAGCGGATCCGCAGCGACCAACCGGACCTGTCCGGCGGGATCAGGTTCGTCAACTCGCCCCGGCACCGCGGCTACGTGGACTCCAGCGCGCTGAAGGAGTACCTGCACAAGGTGGCCCGCGACCAGGGCTGGGAGGTGCCGTGAAACGGCCGCCCTACCCTTTGACGGACCGGGTGGTCGTGATCACGGGCGGCGGCGGTGGGCTGAGCCGCGCCTTCGCCGACCTGGTCGCCGCCCGCGGTGCCCGCTGCGTCCTGGTGGACGTCCGGCCGGCCGCGGCCCGGGCCGTCGCCGCCGCCCTGCCGGGCGGTACCGCGCGGCACGAGGTGCGGGTCGCCGACCTCACCGTCCGGGCCGAGGCGGAGGCCCTGATCGCGGGGATCGAGGCGGACCACGGCCGGATCGACGTGCTGGTCAACAACATGGGGATGACCTCGGCGGCCCGGTTCGACGAGCGCAGCGTGGACAGCATCGAGCACGAGCTCACGGTCAACCTGCTGGCGCCGCTGGTCGTCACCCGCCTGGCGATCCCGCTGCTGAAGCGGGCACCCGATCCACGGGTGGTCACCACCGTGTCCCTGGGCGGGATCTTCCCGCTCGGGGAGACCCCTATCTACACCGCCTCGAAGTTCGGCCTGCGCGGGGCGATGCTGGCGATCTCGCTCGACCTGCGGGCGAAGGGGATCATCGCCGGCTCAGTGATGCCGTCGGCCACCGACACCCGGATGCTGCGGCAGGAGGCGATCGACGGCGGCAATGCGCTGCAGTTCCTCGACCCGCCGCAGACCCCGCAGCAGGTGGCGCGCACCATGGTGAGCCTGCTCGACAGGCCCCGGCTGGAGGCCTACCCCAAGCCGGGGGAGTCCTGGCTGGTCCGGACGGCGCTGCTGGTGCCGAACGCCCTGCCGCGGCTGATGCCGCTGTTCGCCGGACGCGGGGAGCGCGGGCTGGCCGCCTACCTGGCCGACCTGCGGGCCCGCGGACTCGTGGTCGAACGGGACGGCGCCCTGCACCTGGTGGAGGACGAGCCGCTGCCGCCGGCGTCAGGCCAGCCCACGCCCGGCCAGGCCGCCGGCCAGCACGGTGACGTCGTCGAAGCCCTGGGCGGCCAGGGCGGCGGCGGCGACCTCGGCCCGCCCTCCGGTGCGGCAGACCACCACGATCGGGCCGGACGCCGGGAGGCCGGCGAGTTCGCCTGACAGCAGCCGGGCCAGCGGCAGGTTGAGCGAGCCGGGCAGGTGGCCGTCCGCGAACTCTGCCGGCTCGCGGACGTCCAGGAGGAAGCCGGCGGGCGGCTCGTGCAGCGCAGCGGTGCGGGTCGGGTCGCCGCCGGGCGTCCCGGGCAGGGCGCAGGAGTCCGGGGCGTTCGCCGGCGCCGGGTCGCCCGGGGCGGGCAGCAGCGGGACCTCGTCCCACCGGCCGGCCAGGGCGTCGATCACCAGCACCCGGCCGAGCAGCGGCCGCCCGATCCCGGTGATCAGCTTGATCGCCTCCGTCGCCATGATCGAGCCGACCTGGCCGCACAGCGCTCCGATCACCCCGGCCTCGGCGCAGGAGGGCACCGTCCCCGGCTCGGGCGGAACCGGGAACAGGTCGCGCAGCTGGACGCCGCCCGGCGGCTGCGTCCAGAAGACCGCGACCTGGGCGGCGAAGCCCAGCACCGAGGCCCAGACCAGCGGGATGCCGTGCCGGACGCAGGCGTCGTTGACCAGGTAGCGGGTGGGGAAGTTGTCGGTGCCGTCCAGCACCACGTCGTAGCCGGCAACCACGTCGTCGACGGTGGACTCGTCCAGGCGCAGCTCGTGGCCGACCACGTCCACCCCCGGGTTGAGCGCGGCCAGCGCGGCGATGGCGGAGCCGACCTTGGACGTCCCCACCGCCGCGGTCGGGTGGATCACCTGCCGGTGCAGGTTCGACTCCTCGACGGTGTCGAAGTCGACGATCCCGATCCTGCCGACGCCGGCGGCAGCCAGGTAGAGCAGCGCCGGTGAGCCCAGCCCGCCTGCGCCGACGACCAGCACCCTTGCGGAGGCGAGCCGACGCTGGCCGGTCGCGCCCAGCTCGGGCAGGACGAGCTGGCGGGCGTAGCGCGCGATGTCGCCGGCCGTCAGGTCGGCCTGAGGGTCCCGGTCCAGCGGGGGCATGGGCTCACCCTAACCCGGCCACCCGGCCCGCGGTCAGGCCGGGTAGAGCGCGACCGCGGTCGCCTTGAGCGAGTAGACCACCCGGCGGCCGGGGTAGAGGTCGAGGTCGGCGGCCGCCCGCGGCGTCACGTCGGCGGCGAGCAGGTGGCCGTGGCCGTCGTCGGACCGCACCCGGACGATCCCGCCGCGCGGCTCCAGCTCGGCGACGGTGACCGGCAGCAGGTTGCGTGGGCTGCCCTGCGGCGCGGACAGGTAGATCGATACCGCCGCCGGCTCGAAGACCGCCACCGCCGGCTCACCCGCCGCCAACTCCTCTCGCGCCAGCCCCTGCAGCACGGTGCCGGACGGGTCCACCAGGCCTTCTGTGTGGGCGGTACCGCGCACCAGGTTGAGCCCGGCCAGCCGGGCCGTGAAGCGGGTGCGCGGCTGGCTGAGTACCTCGGCGGTGGGGCCCTGTTCGACCACCCGGCCGGCCTCCAGCACCACCGCCCGGTCCGACATCAACAGGGCGTCCAGCGGATCGTGGGTCACCACCAGCACGGTCCGCCCCGCCAGGACGCGGCGCAGCAGCCGGCGCAGGCCGGGTGCCACCGTGACGTCGAGGGCCGCCAGCGGCTCGTCCAGCAGCAGCACCGCCGGCTCGGCGGCCAGGGCGCGGGCGATCGCCACCCGCTGGGCCTGCCCGCCGGACAGGTCGGACGGGCGGCGTCCGGCCAGCTCGGTGGCCTCCAGCTCGGCCAGCCAGTGCTCCGCCCGGCTCCTGGCCTGCGTCCGCCCCAGCCCGGCGACCGAAGGTCCGAACGCGACGTTGTCGAGTACCGACAGGTGGGGGAAGAGCAGCGGGGCCTGGGCCAGCAGCGCCACCCCGCGGGCGTGCGGCGGCAGCCACCGTCCGGCGGCGGTGTCGAACAACCGGCGCCCGGCCAGGACGGCGCTGCCCTGCCCGGCACGGACGGTGCCGGCGACGAGCCCGAGCAGCGTCGACTTGCCGGCCCCGTTCGGGCCGAGCACCGCCAGGTGCTCACCGTCGGCGACCTCGACCGAGACCTCGAAGCCGCGCTCGGGGAGCGAGGCGGACAGGGTCAGGCCCATGGCGACCGCCCCGGGATCCGGGCGGTGCCCACGATGACCGCGGCGGCCACGGCGACCAGCACGAGGGAGAGGGCGACCGCCGCCTGCGGATCGTCCACCCGCTGCAGGTAGATCTCCAGCGGCAGCGTCCGCGTCACGCCCGGCAGGCTGCCGGCGAAGGTGAGGGTGGCTCCGAACTCGCCCAGCGCCCGGGCGAAGGCGAGGATCGTGGCCGCGGCCAGGCCCGGTCCGACCAGGGGCAGGGTGACCCGGGTGAGCACGACGCCGGGCCGGGCGCCGAGGGTGGCGGCGACCACTTCGTAGCGGTCGCCGACGCTGCGCAGCGTCCCCTCCAGTCCCAGCACCAGGAAGGGCAACGAGACGAAGGTCTGGGCCAGGACCACCGCCGTGGTCGAGAAGGCCACCTGCCAGCCGAGCGCCTCCAGCAGCGGGCCGAACAGGCCGCGGCGGCCGAAGGCGTAGAGCAGCGCCACCCCACCGACCACCGGCGGGAGCACCAGGGGAAGCAGGACGACGGCACGCAACAGCCGTTGCCCCGGAAAGCTGGCGCGCGCCAGTACGAGGGCGAGCGGCACCCCGAGAACCACGCAGGCGGCGGTGGCCAGCAGGGACGTCCGCAGGCTGAGCAAGAGCGCGACCAGGGACGACTCGCTGGTCAGCAGGGCCAGGAAGCGCGGCCATTCCAGCCGGCTGGCCAGCCCCACCAGCGGGAGCACCACCATGGCCACGCCGAGCCCGGCGGGCAGCAGGATCCAGCGCGGCAGCGGCAGTGTCCCGGAGGTCATCGGGGCGGTCCGAACCCGGCCTCGTCGAGCACCGCGCGGCCCTGCGGCCCGGTCACCAGGTCCACGAAGGCTGCGGCCCGATCGGGATCGCTCGCGGCGGCGAGCACCGAGATCGGGTAGTGGTTCACGGCGGCGATGCCGAGCGGGAGGGGCACCTGCGCCACGCTGTCCCCGGCGGCCAGGACGTCGGTGACGTAGACCAGCCCGGCGTCGGCCTCACCGGCCTGCACCTTGGCCAGCACGTCACCCACCGCCTGCTCCTCGCTCACCGGGCTCAGGTCCAGCCCTGCCGCCTCGGCCACCGCGAGCGCCGCTTCGCCGCAGGGCACCACAGGGGCGCAGGTCACCAGCCGGAGCCCGGGCCGGGTCAGGTCGGCCGGGCCGGTGACCGCTGCCGGGTTGCCGGGTGGGACGGCGATGGTGAGGCGGTTGGTCGCGAAGTTGACCGGATCCTCGGTCACCAGCCCGTCGGTCACCGCCCGCGCCATCGTCGCCTCGTC
>JAEZHJ010000039.1 GCA_023436925.1 Actinomycetes bacterium | reverse complement strand
TGATCAACCGGGCCCTGGGCCTGGACTTCGCCGAGGTCCCCGAAACCTACTCGACCTCGCCGCACCTGTTCACCGACCTGGGCATCGCCGAGGGCACCCGGGGCCGGCTGAAGGCTGCCGCCCCGCGCCCGCCGCGGGAGCCCCGGCCCACCAAGGACCGCACCTCACGGCGCTCCGCCTCCGGCTCCGACGGTGACACCGCGGCGTCCGGCGAACAGCGCGCCCGGCGCAAGCGGACCCGGCGCCGCACCCGCAACGGTGAGCCGGTGGACACCGCCGCCGAGGCGAGGTCGGAGTCGCCCGCCGAATCGGTCGCCGCTCAGTAAGCCACACGACAAGGCGCCCGCCCCTCAGGGGGCGGGCGCCTTGGCTGTTGCCGGTGGGCGTTGCTGTTGCCGGACAGGGACGCAGGCGTGCGGGACGATGCTGCCCCGGCCGCACTGGTGCCGGGTCGCGGCCTGCGACCTAGTAGCGCATCCCCATCGCGGTGCGGACCTCGTCGAGGGTGGCGTCGGCGATCTCGTTGGCTCGCTCGTTGCCCTCGCGCAGCACGGCCAGCAGGTGGCCGGGGTCGGCCACCAATTCGGCGCGGCGGGCACGGATCGGCGCGAAGTAGCTGTTGATCGCCTCGGTGACCAGCCGCTTGAGGCCACCGCCGCCGCCGTCGCCGATCTCCTCGGCGATCTCGACCGGATCGCGTCCGGTCGCCAGCCCGGCCAGCAGCAGCAGGTTCGAGACCTCGGGGCGTCGGTCCGGCTCGTAGGTGATGTGCCGGTCGGAGTCGGTGACCGCCTTGCGGATCAGCTTCGCGGTGGTGTCGGCGTCCATCCCGAGCTCGATGGTGTTGCCCTTCGACTTGCTCATCTTGGTGCCGTCCAGGCCCAGGATGCTCGGCGCCGGGCTGAGCAGGGCCTCCGCCTGCGGGAAGATCGGACGGGCCGGGTCGACCCGGCCGTAGCGCTCGTCGAAGCGGCGGGCCACCACCCGGGTCTGCTCCAGGTGGGGCAGCTGGTCCTTGCCGACCGGGACCAGGTTGGCCTTGCAGAACAGGATGTCGGCAGCCTGGTGCACCGGGTAGGTGAGCAGCAGCCCCGACAGCGGACGGTCGCCGGTCGCCTCCAACTCGGCCTTCACCGTCGGGTTGCGCCGCAACTCAGCGTCGGTCACCAGCGACAGGAACGGCAGCATCAGCTGGTTCAGCGCCGGCACCGCCGAGTGCGCGTAGATCGTGGTGCGGCTCGGGTCGAGCCCGATGGCCAGGTAGTCGGCGATCATCCCGAGGACGCGCTCACGGATCGGCCCGGTGCCGTCGCGGTCGGTGATCACCTGGTAGTCGGCGATCAGGATCAGGGTCTCCACCCCGGCGTCCTGCAGCCGGACGCGGTTGGCCAGCGACCCGAAGTAGTGCCCCAGATGCAGGTTGCCGGTCGGGCGGTCGCCGGTCATGATCCGGAACTTGCCGGGGTCGACGGCGATCTCCGCCTCGATCTGGGCACTGCGCGCCAGCGTCCGCTGGAGCGAGGCGTCCGAGGTCGACGAGGCGAGCTCCTCGCCGGCGTCGAGGGCGGGATCGGTCATTGCTGGATCATCCTTCACAGGTCGGGGCACCGCCCAGCGACTTTAGCACCGGCGGCGCTAGCGACCGTCCCAGCCACCTCCGGCCGCGATCCTGGCCTCGATCTCGGCCAGCACCTGCGGATCTGTCGTGTTGACGCCCAGCGGATGGCCGCTCTTGCCGGTGCCGTGGTAGTCCGAGGAGCCGGTCGCGAGCAGCCCGAGGTGGCCGGCCAGCTCGGCAAGCTCGCGGCGGGTGGCCGCGTCGTGGTCGTTGTGGTCGACCTCGATACCGTCCAGCCGGTGCTCGGCCACCAGGCGGGCCAGGGTGTCCGGATCGAGCACGTCCCGGCTCCCCCGGCCCCACGGATGGGCCAGCACCGCCACCCCGCCCGCAGCATGGACCAGATCGATCCCCCGGCCCAGTTCGACGGCGTAACGGCCGACGAAGGCGGGGCCGTCGTCGGCCAGGTACCGGTCGAAGGCCTCCCGGCGGTCGGTGACGTAGCCGAGCTCGACCAGCGCATCGGCGATGTGCGGGCGTCCGATCGACGGCGCGTCCCCGCGGGTCCGGGCCAGGGTCTCGGCGTCGACCGGCAGGCCGAGCCGGGCCAGCGCGGCGAGCATCCCGGGTACCCGCGAGTCGCGGCCGGCACGGATCCGGCCGAGCTCGGCGGCCAGTTCCGGCTCGTCGACCCGGCAGCCGTAGCCCAGCAGGTGCACGCTGGCCCCGCCCAGCTCGGTGGAGATCTCGGCCCCCGGCAGCAGCCTCAGGCCGAGCTCGGCGGCGACCGCCAGGGCGGCCGGCAGTCCGTCGAAGGTGTCGTGGTCGGTGAGCGCCACCACGTCCAGCCCGGCCCGGACGGCGGCGGCGGCGAACTGCTCTGGTGAGTCCGTCCCGTCGGAGACTGCGCTGTGGGCATGGAGGTCGATCCGCATGCCCGAAGGCTAGTGGCCGACACCCAGCGATCCCGCCGCACACCACGGCGGGATCGCGGCGACGGGTTCCGGCGATCACCGCCGATTCCGCCGAACTGGCCCCCGACTAGGGCTGGCGGGAATATCCTGTGGGGGAACAAGGAGAGGAACATGAGCGGCACCGCAGAGATCCACGAGGCAACCCTGACCCCTGGCAAGATCGACCTGTTGCGAGACTGGATCGCCCGCCAGGAGTGGTTCGCCGGTGATCCCGCCGACCTGGAGAAGGTTGGCTCCTTCCGCTTCGTCGACCCCGATGGTGAGGTCGGCCTGGAGACGCTGCTGGTGCGCTCGGCAGGTGTCACCTACCAGGTGCCGCTGACCTACCGGGGTGCCGAGCTGGACGAGGCCGCCCACTCCCTGATCGGCACGCTGGAACACTCGGTGCTGGGTACCCGGTGGGTCTACGACGCGGTCGGCGACCCGGTCTACGTCGTCGAACTGCTGCGGGTGATCCACGAGGGCGACACCGAGGCCGACCTGTCCCGCGGCGAGAAGACCGCCACCGTCCAGGGCAGCGGGATCGTCCCGGTCTCCAACGCCGCCAGCGAGGCGGTCCGCCTGGTCCGCGTGCTCGACGGCCAGCACATCCCGCACAACATGCCGCTGGGCACCCTGGTCGGCACCTGGCAGGAGGACGGCCAGGAGCGGTCCGAGATCCTCGCCGTGCTCCGCTGAACGGAGCCCCCGCCGCTACAGCAGCGCCCGCACCACGCCCAGGCCCACGCTCATCCGGGCCAGGGTGGGCTCGCCCTCGCAGACCTCGCGCAGGGTGGCGATCCTGGCCGGGAGACCCGGCCGGGTCTCCAACCACGCGTTGGTGAGCGACTCGGCGTCCATCCCAGGCCGGGCGTCGCGGACCACGTCCGCGGTCAGTTCGGCCTGCGCCTCGAGCACCTCGTCACGCAGCGCCGCCCGGGCCATCGCGTCCCAGCGGACCTGCCGCGGCAGGACGTCGATCCGGCGAACCAGGGTGTCGAGCCCGAGCCGCCCGCCGAGGGCGAAGAACACCTCGGTGACCAGCAGCGGGTCCAGCCCGACCCGTCCGGCGATGTCGGCGATCCCCATCGCGTAGTGGGCCAGGGTGGCCGTGGCCATCTCGGCGGCCAGTGGCTCCGGTGCCCCGCCCGCCAGCCAGGCCCGCCGCAGCTCCTCGGCCTCCTCCTGCTGGCTCGAGGTCACCCGGGTCGCGAGTCCGGCGCGGATGACCGCCACCGGCTCGGAGAACTCGTCGATCACCGCGCGCACGTCGAGCGGCGCCCTGCGGTTGTGGAGCAGCCAGCGGGTGGCCCGCTCCACCATCCGGCGCAGCTGCATCCGCAGCTGGGTGACCAGCGCGGCGTCCAGCTGGCCCATGCGGCCCAGCAGCACCTCCGACAGTCCCACGTTGTAGATCGACCGGGCCGCCAGCTGGGCGCGGATCACGTCCGCGACGCCGGCCCCGGTCTCGGTGGTGAGCCGGTGGAAGGCGGTGATCCCCTGCGAGTTGACGAACCGGTTGACCGCCACCGTCGTGATGATCTCGCGGGCCAGCGCGTGGCCCGGCATCGTGGCGGCGAAGCGGTCCCGTACCGGCTTGGGGAAGTAGGTGACCAGCCGGTCGGCCAGGTAGGGGTCCTCGGGCAGTTCGGTGGCCAGCACCCACTCCTTGATGGCGATCTTGGTGTAGGCCAGCAGCACCGCCAGTTCCGGACGGGTCAGGCCGGTGCCGCCGGAGATCCGGTGCGCCATCTCGTCACTGTCCGGCAGGTTCTCCAGTCGGCGATCGAGGAAGCCCGCCTGCTCCAGCCGGCGCATCCAGACCTCGTGCTGGCCGGCGAGTTCGGCGGCCCTGGACTGGCTGTTCGACAAGGCGATGTTCTGGTCGATGTTGTGGCGCAGGACCAGCTGGGCCACCTCGTCGGTCATCGAGGCCAGCAGCGGGTTGCGCTCCTCGGGGCGCAGCCGTCCGGCCGCCATCGCGTCGGCCAGCAGGATCTTGAGGTTGACCTCGTGGTCGGAGGTGTCGACACCGGCGGAGTTGTCGATGAAATCGGTGTTGATCCGTCCGCCGCCGGCGGCATACTCGATCCGGCCCGGTTGGGTCCAACCGAGGTTGCCGCCCTCCACCACGCACCGGGCCCGGACCTGGTGACCGTCCACCCGGATCGCGTCGTTGGCCCGGTCCCCCACCTCGGCGTGGCTCTCACTCGAGCCCTTCACGTAGGTGCCGATGCCGCCGTTGAAGAGCAGGTCGACCGGGGCCTGCAGGATCGCCCGGATCAGTTCGGACGGCACCAACTCGGTGACTTCGGCGGCCAGCCCGAGGGCGCGCCGCACCTGCGGCGTGATCGGCACCTTCTTGGCGGTGCGCGGGTGGATGCCGCCGCCGGGTGAGAGCAGGTCGACGTCGTAGTCGGCCCAACTGGACCGCGGCAGCCCGAACAGGCGACGCCGCTCGGCGTACCCGGCCGCCGCGTCCGGGTCGGGGTCGAGGAAGATGTGGCGGTGGTCGAACGCGGCCACCAGCCGGAGGTGCTCGCTGGCCAGCATCCCGTTGCCGAACACGTCGCCCGACATGTCGCCGATGCCGACGGCGGTGAAGTCGGTCGTGGCCGGGTCGATGCCCAGCTCGTAGAAGTGGCGCCGCGCCGACTCCCAGGCGCCGCGGGCGGTGATCCCCATCCCCTTGTGGTCGTAGCCGGTGGAGCCGCCGGAGGCGAAGGCGTCGCCCAGCCAGTAGCCCCGGGCCAGCGAGATCGAGTTGGCCAGGTCCGAGAAGCCCGCCGTCCCCTTGTCGGCGGCCACCACCAGGTAGGGGTCGTCGCCGTCGTAGCGAAGCACCCGGGCGGGAGGCTCGACGACCTGGCCGCGGGTGTTGTCGGTGACACTGAGCAGGGCGTCGACGAAGAGCCGATAGCAGGCCTCTCCCTCGGCCTGCCAGGCGGCGCGGTCGACCGCCGGGTCGGGCAGGTGCTGGGGGACGAAGCCGCCCTTGGCGCCGACCGGGACGATCACGGTGTTCTTCACCGTCTGCGCCTTGACCAGGCCCAGCACCTCGGTGCGGAAGTCCTCCCGCCGATCCGACCAGCGCAGGCCGCCGCGGGCCACCTTGCCGAACCGCAGGTGGACGCCCTGCACCCGCGGGGAGTACACGAAGATCTCATAGGCCGGGCGCGGCTCCGGCAGGATCGCCAGTTCCCCGGGCAGCAGCTTGTAGGCCAGCGCCTGCGGGTCGGCGAAGGCGTTGGTGCGCACGGTCGCCCGGATGACGGCCAGAAAGGTCCGCAGGATGCGGTCGTGGTCGAGGCTGATGACCTGGTCGATCCCGGCTTCCAGTCGTTCGAAGCAGGCCTCCAGCGCGCTCGCCCTGGTCTGGTCGTCGGGGAACGCGTCCGGGTCGAACTTGGTCTCAAAGGCCTCGACGAGGCCGGCCGCCAGCGTGGGGTTGGCGTGCATGGCGGCGGCGATGTACTGCTGGCTGAAGGCGACCCCGGCCTGCTGCAGGTAGCGGGAGATGCCGCGCAGCCAGGCGACCTGCTGCCAGGTCAGGCCGGCGGTGAGCACCAGCCGGTTGAGCAGCCGCGGCTCGCTGCGTCCCCGCCAGGACGCTTCGAAGGCGTCGACGAACCGGGCCCGCGCCGCCTCGTCCCAGTCGGCCGGACGGGGCGCGTCCGCCGGCAGCCGCAGGCCGAAGTCGTAGAGCAGGACGCGGCGGCCCCGCAGGTCCCAGTCGTAGGGACGCTCATCGACCACCTCGACCCCGAGCACGGTCAGGTGCGGCATCACCTGCGCCAGTTCCAGCGGACGCAGCGAGAAGACGGTGAGGCGGACGTCGGAGGGGTCGTCGGAGTCCAGCGGCTCGCGCAGCACGAAGCGCAGGTCGTCGGCATCGACCAGCCGGTTGGCGATCTGCAGTTCCTCGACCGCGATCTGGGGCGGCGTCGCCTCCTGGTAGGCCTCGGAGAACTCGACCCCGCGAGCCTCGCTGGGCATGTCGCCCGCAGCGAGCAGGAAGCCGTCCTCCCAGGTCCAGGTCGCGGCCTCGATGAGCCCGGCGATCCGGGCGGCGTCGGGCTGAGCGTCGGGCAGGCGTCCGGCCGGCAGCCGGATCACGAAGAACAACCGGGTGAGCAGCGACTCGGTGACGTGCAGGGTGTACTCCAGCGATTCCCCACCCAGCTCGGCCAGCAGGATCTCCGAGATCCGGTGCCGCACCCGGGTGTTGTAGCGGTCGCGCGGCAGGTACACCTGCGCGGTGACGAACCGGCCGTACCGGTCGCGGCGGACGAAGGCCTTCACGACCCGGCGCTCGCGCAGCCCGGCCAGGGTCGTGATCACCGGGACGAGGTCGTCCAGCTCGGCCTGGAACAGCTCGTCGCGCGGGTAGGAGTTGATCACCTGGCGCACGGCATGGCCGCCGTAGGAACTGGCGTCGAAGCCGCTGCGGGCCAGGATCCGGCTCGCCTTGGCGGCGAGCACGGGAATGTGGTGGACGGACTCGGCGTAGGCCGAGGAGGCGAGCAGGCCGAGGAAGCGTCGCTCCCCCACCAGCCGCCCGTCCGCGTCATGCAGCCGAACGCCGAGGTAGTCCAGGTAGCCCGCGCGGTGCACCCGGGAGCGGCGCGGGTCCTTGGTGACCACCAGCACCTCGGGGCGGTCGTAGACCGGCAGGGCGTGGAAGGCGTCCGGGCCCTCGGTGTCACCGCGCAGGATGCCCAGCCCGGTGCCGGGGACGGTGTGGAAGCCGGTCTCGTCGTAGCTGTACTCCCGGTAGCCGAGGAAGATGAAGTGGCCATCGGCCAGCCAGCGCAGCAACTCGACTGCGCTCTCCACCCCGGCCTCGTCCACCGGGTGGGGGCCGGTGTCGAGCCGGCTGATCGCCGTCCGCGCCTGACCAACCATGGCGCGCCAGTCGGCGACCGCCACCGCCACCTCGGCCAGCGCCTCCTCCAGCCCGCGCCGCAGGTCCGCGGACGCCTCCTGGGCAGCCACGCCGAGCGGCGGATACACCTCCATCGCCATCCAGGACTCCGCGACCGCCCGGTCGGCGTTGGCGCCGAGGCCCTCGAAGCTGCCGTCGGCGGCCCGCCGGACGCCCAGCTGGGGGTGGAACAGTCGCCGCAGGCTCCAGCCCTGCCGGGACAGCACCATGCTGAAGCTGTCGACCAGGAAGGGCCGGTCGTCGGTGACCAGCTGCACCAGGGTGAAGCCACCGGCGTGCCAGCCGTCGTGCTCCGGGCTGGGCGTGATCACCCGCAGCAGGTGCGCGCCCGGGTCACGCCGCCAGCCGAACTCCAGGTGCGAGGCGGCGCGATCGGCCTGGTCGCCGGGGTCGAGCCCGGCGAGCTCCTCGTCGGGGACGTGGCGGTAGTACTCGCCGCAGAAGGCGGTGAACTCATGGGGTGGCAGGGCCGCCGGGCGGGGCCACAGGGCCGCGTCGGGCCCCGGGACGGGGGCAGGTCCGGTGGTGCTGACGGGCTCAACCCGACTGGTCATCAAGTCCTCGCTGACTACGTTCCAGATGGGCCCAGCCTAGCCATCGGCCAGCGCGGCGGACCAACTCGACGCGGGCATGCCCCACAATGTCAGCCATGGAGATCCGCGCCACGCACCATTACCCGCAGCCGCTGCCCGAGGCGTTCGCGATGCTGACCGACCCCGCCTTCCTCGAGGCCGTCTGCCTGGCGTCGGACCCGATCGAGTACACCACCTTCGTGGACGGGCTGCGGACCGGTGCCCGGCGCACCATGCGCAACCATCCCTCGATCGAGAGGTTCACCGGCCCGACGATCACCGTGAGCGACGAGGTCACCTGGCAGCCCGATGAGCAGGACGGGATGCGCACCGGGACCACGCTGGTGGCGGTCGAGGGCATGCCGGTGGCGTTGACCGGGACGGTCACCCTGGCTCCCTCCGACGGGGGCACGAGCCTGACCTACAGCGGCGACCTGAAGGTCGCGATTCCGCTGGTCGGCCCGGCGCTGGAGCGCCAGGCCGCCCCGATCCTGCTCGAGGCGCTCGACCTGCAGGCGAAGGTGGCCCAGACCTGGGGCTGAGCCGGCGGCAGGTCGGCCGGTCGGCCCGTGGCGTCGCGGCTCAGGCCTCCGGCGCCATGTGCGGGTAGTCGAGCGCAACCGGCGGCAGCAGGTTCTCCTTGATCACCCGGGGGCTGACCCAGCGCATCAGGTTCCACAGCGATCCGGCCTTGTCGTTGGTGCCGGACGCCCGTCCGCCGCCGAAGGGCTGCTGGCCTACGACCGCACCGGTCGACTTGTCGTTGATGTAGAAGTTGCCCGCGGTCTGGCGCAGCTTGCGCGAGGCGAGTTCGATGGCGGCCCGGTCGGTCGCCATCACCGAGCCGGTCAGGGCGTACGGCGAGGCGGCGTCCACCAGGTCGAGGACCTCGGCGTAGTCGGCGTCCTCGTAGATGTAGAGGCCGAGCAGCGGGCCGAAGTACTCGGTGCTGAAGATCTCGTCGGTCGGGTTGGTGGAGGTCACCAGGGTGGGCCGGATGTACCAGCCCTGCTCGCGGTCGTAGCGTCCGCCGGCCACGATCTCGCAGTCGGCCGAGGCGCGCGCCCGGTCGATGGCGCCGCTCAGCTTGGTGTAGGCGCGCTCGTCGATCACCGCGGAGGTGAAGTTGGTGAAGTCGCGGACGTCACCGACGCTGATCGCCTCGGTCTGGCCGATCAGGTCGTCCTTGAGGGAGTTCCACAGGCTGCGCGGCAGGTAGGCCCGCGAGGTCGCCGAGCACTTCTGGCCGGAGTACTCGAAGGCGCCGCGCAGCAGCGCGGTGACCAGCGACGGGCCGTCCGCGCTGGGGTGGGCGACCAGGAAGTCCTTGCCGCCGGTCTCCCCCACGATCCGCGGGTAGGAGCGGTACCGGGAGATGTTGGCGCCGATCTCGGCCCACAGTCCCTGGAAGACCCGGGTCGAACCGGTGAAGTGGATGCCCGCCAGGTCGGGATGGCGCAGCGCCACCTCGGAGATGTCGGCGCCGTGGCCGGGGAGCAGGTTGATGACCCCCGCCGGCAGGCCGGCCTCCTCAAGCACCGAGACGATCACATCGGCGGCCCGCTGCTGGGTGAGCGCAGGCTTCCAGATCACCGTGTTGCCGAGCAGCGCGGGCGCGGTCGGCAGGTTGCCGGCGATCGCGGTGAAGTTGAACGGGGTGATGGCGTAGACGAAGCCGTCCAGCGGCCGGTAGTCCATCCGGTTCCAGACCAGCGGCGAGTTGAGCGGCTGGTTGGCGTGCAGCTCACGCGCGTAGGCGACGTTGAACCGCAGAAAGTCGATGAGTTCGCAGGCGGAGTCGATCTCCGCCTGCTGGACGGTCTTGGCCTGCCCGAGCATGGTGGCCGCGTTGGCGCGGTCGCGCCACGGCCCGGCGAGCAGTTCGGCGGCCCGCAGGAAGATCGCGGCGCGAGCGTCGAAGTCGAGCGCCGCCCAGTCGTGCTTGGCGGCCAGGGCGGCGTCGATGGCGGCGGTCGCGTCCTGCGCCGAGGCCTGCTGGACGGTCCCCAGCACGACCGAGTGGTCGCTGGGCATCCGGACCTCATGGCGGGCCTCGCCGGTGCCGTCGCGGCGCTCGCCGCCGATCCACGCCGTGAGCTCGACCGGGGTGGCTGCCATCTCGTCCAGCACCCGCTTCAGGCTCGCTCGCTCAGGGCTGCCGGGGGCGTATCCCCGGACCGGCTCGTTGGCGGGCAGCGGAACAACGGTGAGGGCATCCATACCTTGAGACTACCGCCGTTGCGCGGCCCACCTGAGCCATCGAGGGCCACCCCAACCGTCGAGAGCCACCCATCATGGGTGGCCCTCGACGCGGACGGTGGCCCTCGGCGCCATCCGTGGCCCTCGACGCGGACGGTGGCCCTCAGCGCGGTCGGTGGCCCTCGACGCGAACCGTGGCCCTCGACGCCGACGGTGGCCCTCGACGCGAACGGGAACCGGGTCAGCTGGCCTCGGCCTGGCGGCGCTTCTTGGCGGCCTCCACCGAGGCACGTAGCGCGGCCACCAGGTCGACCACCTCGGCCGGACGGGACTCGCCCTCCTCGGCGGCCGGCGGCTCGACGCCCTCCAGCTTGGCCTCCACCACCTTCTCCAGCTCTTCGCGGTAGGTGTCGGTGAACTGGCTCGGGTCGAAGTCGGCGCTCAACTGGTCGATGAACATCCGGGCCATCCCGACCTCGGCGTCGCTCACCTTCACCTCGTCGTCGGGAGCGGCGAAAGACAGGTCGCGCAACTCGTCCGGCCACAGCATGGTGTGCAGCAGCAGCACATCCCCGACCGGACGGATCAGGGCCAGCGACTCCCGGGTGCGTAGCGCCACCCGCACCACCGCCGCCCGGCCCGACTCGGCCAGCGCCTGGCGCAGCAGGACGTAGGGCTTGGTCGCCGTCCCGTCCGGCTCCATCACATAGGTCTTCTCGAAATAGGTCGGATCGACCTGGTCGAGTTCGGCGAACTGGATCACCTCCACCGACTTCCCCTCCGCGGAGGGCAACTCGGCGAAGTCCTCGTCGGTCAGGATCGCCATCCGGCCGTCGGAGGTCTCGTAACCCTTGGCGATCTCCGCGTAGGGGATCTCCTCCCCGCACACCTCGCACACCCGCTTGTAGCGGATCCGGCCCCCGTCGGCGGGATGGACCTGCCGGAACGTGATGTCCTTAGTCTCGGTGGCGCCATAGACCCGGATCGGGATCGTGACCAGGCCGAACGAGACCGCGCCCTTCCAGATCGAACGAGGCATGCCGACCTCCTGCCGGGTGAACCGATGCGATCCCTGAATCGTAGGCGGCGCATCCGGGCACGTCACGGGCCGGTGACGGTCGTGGTGGACTGCGCTACCCCCCGAGGAGTACCCACTCCGAAGGGCCGTACCACAGCAGGTCGGTCTCGGCGAGCAACGCCTCCACCTCGGCCGCCTCCCACGCCCGGGCCAGGTCGGTGCCCCGGACGGCCTCCGCGGCGGCCGCCGTGGGGGCGCCGTCACTGGGGTCCTCGGCGAACAGCGAGCCGACCGCCGTCCACGGCAACCCGGTCACCTCGACCTGGCCGAACTCGTCGTCGCCGGCGGTCACCGACGTCTCCACGACTGCGACCAGCCGCGCGCCGTGGGCGAGCAGCCCCGCGATCCCGGCGATGCACAAGGCGGTGTACTCGGCGTCCTCCCCCTCGGTCAGGCCGAAGGCGGCGAGCATTGCCGGGGTCACCGCGAACCCCGGACGAGGCCCCGGCAGCGTCCCGCCGGTCGCCCACGCCGAGAGCTCCTGCGCCGCCAGCGGCACGAAGACCAGTCCGCTCACCCTCAGGCCCCCGCTCGCAGCGCGCCGAGCTCATTGCTGATGTCCCGGGCGAAGTGGCGTACCTCGGAGGTTGCGGCGACGCCGATCGTGACCCGGCCGCGGTAGCTGGAGATCGACACCGTGCAGCGCTCGTCATCAGTGGTGCCGAGCAGGCTGTAGACCCCGCTCACCCCGGCCTCGCCCAGGTAGCGTCGCTCGGCGGGGCCGGGCGCGTTGCTGATCAGCACCGCGTGCGGCCGGCCGGCAGCCACGGTGGATGCCGCCAGGCTGTGCAGGGTCGGCAGGGCCAGCCCGGCCAGGTCCCGCAGCTCCCCGGCCGGCACCGACATGCCGGTGTCCTGCCGGGCCCGGGTCAGGGTCCGGATCACCTCGAGCCGGGTCACCGGCGACGGTTCGGCGATCGGCAGCGCGATCCACTGCGCGGCGACCCGGGCCCCGATCGCCGAGCCAAGCACGTCCGGCTCGACCACGGCCAACGGGACCAGCGCGACGATGTCCTCGAGCACCCCGCCCTGATCGGTCAGCCAGCCGCGCACCCCGGCGGTGGCCAGCGCCACCAGGACGTCGTGCGTGGTGCACCCGTGGCGCTGCCGGATCGACCGCAGCGTACCCAGGTCGACCTCCACGCCCGCCACGTGGTGCGGACGGGCGCTCGCGGACAGCCCGCGGACGGCGTTCTCCAGCATCCCGGTGAGCCCGGCGCCGGCCTCTTGGACCGCCCGCAGCGGGTCGTCCAGCTTCGACAGCAGCCCGGCCAGGCCGGGGGCGCCCGCTGGCCCCGGACGCCAGGTGTCCCGCGTGGGCGGGATGGCTGCCGGCCGCTCGTCGAAGAGTTCCTGCAGCAGGTGGACGTTGTCGTAGCCGTCGACCAGGACGGGATGGGAGAACACCACCAGGGCGGGCAGACTGCCCGCCGCGCCATTGACCAGCCAGGCTTCCCACAGCGGATGGGCGTGGTCGAACGGCGTCCCCAGCCGGGCGGCCAGCCAGCCCTGCAGGCTCGTCCCGGCCTCCAGCGAGTCCTCGCGGACGTGGCCCGACACCACGAAGTCGGGGTCGTCGGCCCAGGTTGGCAGCGGCCAGCCGGTCACCTTCTGGCGGAAGCGCGGCGCGTACCCGATCCGCTCGGTGATCCGGTCGATCAACTGCTCGCGCGACACCGGGCGGTCGAGCAGGCAGACGAAGGCCTGCTTCCACGGCTGCACCGCCTGGTCACGGGCCAGCAGCGCGGCCTCGGTCACCGTCACCATCTCGCTCACGACGCCACCCTAGCCCTGCGACGGGAAGCCGGGTTATCCACAACCGGCCGCCGCGGGCATTCCCGTCGCCGCCCCCGGCGCGGCACAGTGGGCCCACCCCGGACCGAGGAGCAACAGATGAGGATCCAGGCCACCGCCCGTCCCGGCTCCCCCACCCGGCCACCCGACCGCCGGTTGCTGGAACCCGTCCGGATCGCGTCCGACCAGCCGACACTGCCGTGGGACCTGCCGGCCGTGATCGCCGAACCCGAACCGCTGTCGCCCGGACTGCGACGCCTGGCCGCGGCGGTGGTCGCCGCCATCGTGGAGAGCCTGGCCGGGACCCGGCCGGTGATCCAACTTCAAGGCTGGGTGCAGCCGGGACCGCTCGCGCTGCTCGAACACCTGCGCGGCGCTCGCGTCGCAACCGGTGCGCGACTGCGCTCGTTACGGATCCAGCAGCCGTCGGCGACCTCGCTCGAGGTCGCCGCGCACCTGCGGGTGGCCGGACGCTCGCGCGCCGCAGCCTTCCGGTTCGCCCTGGTCGAGGACCGCTGGCTGGTGACCCACGTCGAGCTCGCGCTGCGGCCCGACGTGGTCAACCGCTCCGGACGACCGGCGGCCTGAGCCGCTCAGCCGCGCTTGCCGTGGCAGACCTTGTACTTCTTCCCCGAGCCGCAGGGGCACGGCTCGTTGCGGCCGACGCCGGCGTACGGGTCGTCCACGGTCGCCGTGCGGGTGGACTGTACCTCGCCGGTCTCGCTGGGCGCCGAGTAGGACATCGGCCGCCGCGCCTGGGGCTGCAGGCCCTTGGCCTGCAGGGTGGGCCGGCGGGTGAGGGCCGGTTCGGGAGCCGCGGTGCTGCGCCGCTGCGGTGCCGCCACAGTCGAACTCACGGCGGGCTCGCTCCCGTCGCCGTCGGTGGTGATCGTCGCGTCCGGAGCCGGAGCCCGCTGGACCTGCACGTTGAGGTTGAACAGGTACCCGACGACCTCCTCCATGAAGGCGCCCATCATGGCGTTGAACATGTCGCCGCCCTCGCGCTGGTACTCCACCAGCGGGTCGCGCTGGGCCATTGCCCGCAGCCCGATGCCCTCGCGCAGGTAGTCCATCTCGTAGAGGTGCTCGCGCCACTTGCGGTCCAGCACGGTCAGCAGCACCTGCCGCTCGAACTCGCGCATGGTCTCCTCACCGAGCTGCTCGGTGCGGGCGTCGTAGGCGGCCTGGGCGTCGGCCTTGAAGGCCTCGACCAGCTCGTCGGCGGTGATGTCCTCGCGGGCCTCGTACTCGGCCTGGGAGAGCTTGACCGGGTACAGGGTGCGCAGCTGGGTCCACAGCGCGTCGAAGTCCCAGTCCTCCACGAAGCCCTCGGTCAGGCTGCGGACGTACTGCTCGACCACCGTGTCGACGGTGGCGCGCAGCTGCGGCTCGACGTCGGCGCCCTCGAGCACCCGGCGCCGGTCGGTGTAGATGGCGTGCCGCTGCCGGTTCATCACGTCGTCGTACTTCAGGACGTTCTTGCGCATCTCGAAGTTCTGCGCCTCGACCTGCTCCTGGGCCTGCTGGACGCTCTTGGTGACCCGGGCGTTCTCGATCGGGACGTCGTCGGGCACCTTGAGCGCGGTCAGCACCCAGTCGATGATGTCGGACTTGAACAGCCGCATCAGGTCGTCCTGCAGCGACAGGTAGAACCGGCTCTCGCCCGGGTCGCCCTGACGTCCGGAACGGCCCCGCAGCTGGTTGTCGATGCGTCGGCTCTCGTGGCGCTCCGAGCCGATCACGTACAGCCCGCCGAGCTCGACGACCGCCTCGTGCTCGTCGGCGACCTGCTCCTCGATCTCGGCCAGCACCTTGGGCCAGGCTGCCTCGTAGGCCTGCGGGTCCTCGACCGGGTCGATGCCCTTGCTGCGCAGCACCTGGTCGGTGAGGAACTCGGCGTTGCCGCCGAGGATGATGTCGGTACCACGGCCGGCCATGTTCGTCGCCACCGTCACCGCGCCCTTGCGGCCGGCCAGGGCGACGATCGCCGCCTCCCGCTCGTGCTCCTTGGCGTTGAGCACCTCGTGCTTGACCCCGGCCTTCTTCAGCGCCCGGCTGAGCAGTTCCGACTTGGCGACCGAGGCGGTGCCGATCAGCATCGGCTGACCCAGCTCGTGCCGCTCGACCACGTCGGCGACGATGGCGTCGAACTTGGCCTGCTCCGTGCGGTAGATCAGGTCCGGCTGGTCGACCCGGATCATGGGCCGGTTGGTCTCGATCGGCAGCACGCCGAGGCCGTAGATCTTCTGGAACTCCGACTCCTCGGTCTTGGCCGTGCCGGTCATGCCGGAGAGCTTGTTGTACATCCGGAAGTAGTTCTGCAGCGTGATCGTCGCGAGCGTCTGGTACTCGTCGCGGATCTCGACGCCTTCCTTCGCCTCCAGCGCCTGGTGCAGGCCCTCGTTGTAGCGGCGGCCGATCAGGGTACGGCCGGTGTGCTCGTCGACGATCAGCACCTCGCCGTCGAGGATGACGTAGTCCTTGTCGCGCTTGAACAGTTCCTTGGCCTTGATGGCGTTGTTCAGGTACGAAATGAGAGGAGTGTTGACGCTCTCGTAGAGGTTCTCGATGCCGAGCCGGTCCTCCACCGCGGTGATGCCCGGTTCGAGCACCGCGACCGTGCGCTTCTTCTCGTCCACCTCGTAGTGCACGTCCCGCTTCAGGCTTGCCGCGAGCCGGGCGAACTCGGGGTACCACGCGGAGTTGTCCTCGGCCGGGCCGGAGATGATGAGCGGGGTGCGGGCCTCGTCCACCAGGATCGAGTCGACCTCGTCCACGATGGCGAAGTTGTGGCCGCGCTGGACGCAGTCGTCCAGCGAGAGCGCCATGTTGTCGCGCAGGTAGTCGAAGCCGAACTCGTTGTTGGTGCCGTAGG
>JAEZHJ010000005.1 GCA_023436925.1 Actinomycetes bacterium | reverse complement strand
CGCTGGCGATGGCGACCCGCAAGATCGCCCCGGCGCTGGCCGCCGGCTGCACCATGGTGGTCAAGCCTGCTTCGCTGACGCCGCTGACGACGCTGCTGCTGGTCGACCTGCTGGCCGAGGCGGGCGTCCCGCCGGGCGTGGTGAACGTGGTCACCACCACCCGGTCCGCCGCCGTCGCCAACGCCATCCTGGACGATCCGCGGCTGCGCAAACTGTCCTTCACCGGCTCCACCGAGGTGGGCCGGACGTTGCTGGCCCGGGCCGCCGGCGGGATCCTGCGCACCTCTATGGAACTGGGCGGCAACGCACCCTTCCTCGTCTTCGACGACGCCGATCTCGATGCTGCGGTGGCCGGAGCGCTGACGGCCAAGTTCCGCAACATCGGCCAGGCCTGCACCGCCGCCAACCGTTTCCTAGTACACGCCGACGTCGCCGACGAGTTCGCCGACCGGGTCACCGAGCGGGTCGCGGGCTTCGTGGTCGGCCGCGGCACCGACCCCGAGGTGACGATCGGCCCGCTGATCAACTCCGACGCCGTCGACAAGGCCGAGCGGCTGGTCCGCGACGCGCTCGCCAGGGGCGCCGGGCTGCGAACGGGTGGCGGCCGGATCGAACGGCCCGGGCACTTCTTCGCCGCCACGGTGCTGACCGACGTCGACCCCGCGAGCGCCATCTTCGCCGAGGAGGTCTTCGGGCCGGTCCTGGCGATCACCACCTTCGCCGACGAACCGGAGGCGGTGGCGCTGGCGAACGCGACCCCGCACGGGTTGGTGAGCTACGCCTACACCCGCAACCTGGCCCGCGGGCAGCGGCTGGCCGAACTGCTGGAGGCCGGAATGGTGGGCCTGAATGTCGGCGTGGTGTCGAACGCCGCCGCTCCCTTCGGTGGCTGGAAGCTCTCCGGCCTGGGGCGCGAGGGCGGCGCGGAGGGCCTGTACGAGTACCTGCAGACCAAGTACACGCTGACCGCCGACCCCTTCGGCTGACCCGCCCCGGTCGCGGCCGGCCGTTCCGGAGCCCGGGTGCTGCGCGGGATCGACCGGTGTCCCGGGGGATCCTAGGCTGGCGGCATGAGCACGTTCCCACCTTCCCTGGCGGCCCGGGTTCGCCAGCAGTCCGCCGTCGGTCAGCGGCACGCCGCCGGGGCGACGGTTCAGTAGCGAACCCGGCGGCTCCCCATGCGCATCATCACCGAACAGCTCACCGCGACCGGCGTCCTGACCGGCTACCTGCTCGACGCCAGCCCCGAGATGGCCACCGCGACCACCCGGCCGGCCGTCCTGGTGCTGCCCGGCGGCGGGTACGAGTTCTGCTCCGACCGCGAGGCGGAGCCTGTCGCCGCGGCCTACCTGGCCGAGGGATTCCACGCCTTCGTGCTGCGCTACGCCGTCGGCCCCCACGCTCCGTGGGAGGCCTCCTTCACCGACGCCGGGGCGGCCCTGGACTGGCTCCGCGACCACGCCCGCGAACTCGGCGTGCAGCCCGACCAGGTGGCCGTGGTCGGCTTCTCCGCCGGCGGCCACCTGGCCGCCAGCCTGGGAGTGGCCGCCCCGAAGCGCCCGAACGCGCTCGTCCTGGGCTACCCGGTCACGATCGCGGAGCCGGGCGACCCGCTCGGCAAGCCCATTCTCGACATTGTCGGCTCGGTCGACGCCGCGATGCCGCCCACCTTCGTCTTCAGCACCTTCGCCGACTCGCTGGTGCCGGTGCGCCACAGCACGATGCTGCTCACGGCGATGGCCGAGCACCACGTCCCCTTCGAGGCCCACATCTACCTGCTGGGGGAGCACGGACTGAGCCTGGCCTCACCGCTGACCGCGAACGGCCGGGCGGCCGCCGTCGAGCCGGCCGTGGCGGGCTGGCTGGCCGACAGCGTCCGCTTCCTGCAGCGGATCTTCGACCCCTTCCCGGTCGCCGGGGAAGCCGCGAGCTACGCCGCCCTGCAGCGCCGCGGCGTGCTGGGCCTCGACATGCCGCTGGGCAGGCTGGCGGCCCACCCGGCTGCGCTGGCGGTCCTGCGACGCCAGCTCGGACCGTCGATCGACGCCGTTGCGGCGAACCCGTTCGCGGCGGGGCTCTCGCTGCGGGAACTGGCCGCCCGCGAGCCGGCCCTGCTGCCGGACTCGCTCGTGGACGCCGTCGCCGCCGACCTGGCGACCCTGCCGGCCGGCGAGGCTCCCGGCGGTGGGGTCTGAGTCCCTGCGCTCGAGTCGCTGTCGACTCCGGCGGTGCCACGCGACGGCCCGGGTATGTTCCGGCGGTCTAGAGCAGGCCCGCTTCCTGGGCCAGGTGGACCAGCTCCCGACGGCTGGCCGCACCGAACTTGCCGCGCAGGGTCGCCACCTGGTTGCGGACGGTGTTGGGTGAGACCTGCAGGGCAGCGGCGATCTCCGGGACCGTCTGCCGGGTGGCGAGCAGGGGCAGGAGCACCTGCTCGCGGCGGCTCAGCGCGACCTTGGCGGGGCGCCGCACGTCGGGGGCGAGTCCGGCCGACCGCCGGCGCAGTTCGGCCGCGCCCGGTCGCGCTTCGTCAGGCAGGCCGAGTTCGAGGATCTTCGCTCTGGCCTCCGGGGAAACCACGGCCAGGGCGATCCACTGCCCCTGGTCCAGGCAGGCGTCGACCGCCGACCTGGCGGCGCTCGCTCGTGCCGCGGCGGGGATGAGCGGGTTCAGGGCCAGCGCGCCGGCCCGGACCGCGAGCAGCACCGCTCGGTCGGCCAGGCTGGTCTCAGGGTCGTGCAGACCGTCGGTCGCGACCTGGGCCGCACGCTCGAACTCGCCCTCCCACAGGCTGGTCTGGGCGTCCGCCACCCGTCGGACCTTCGTGGGCAGGACGCGGGCGACCTCGTGGGCGGCACGGTAGGACCCGATCCGGTTCAGCAGTGCCACGCGCCCGCGGGCCAGCAGGGTCTGCCCGAGCGGGCTGCGCTGTTCCTGCCACACCGCCGCGTGCCGGGCCGCCACGGCATCTGTCCTGGTCAGCGTGGTCTCCGGATCTCCCCACAAGACCCCGGCCAGCTGGCTCAGCAGCACCACGCCGGTCCAGCCGGGGGAGCCCAGCGGGAGATCGGCGAGGCCGGCCATCACCTCCTGGAGCCCGGGCCGGTCGAGCCTGCGCAGGCGTGCCAGTCCCTCGGCCAGCCGCTCCGACAGGGCGTCCTGGAAAGCGATCCCGATCCCGTGGCCGGGTTCGCCCAGGGTCTGCTCGGTCGGCTCGCTGTCGAGGCCGAGCAGCTCCAGCGCCACCCTGGCGCCGCCCCGCACCATCGGCCCACCGATCTCCGCGTCGAGGGCGCGGGCGAATTCCGCCTCGACCAGCACGTGGCGCAGGTCCCCCCGGGCGAGCGCGATCCGCGCCGAGGCCGCCCGGAAGGTGGCCTCGATCGCCGCACTGGGTGGGTGCTGCAGCCGCCGCTGGCGGACTATGTAGTCGCTCAGCTCCTGATGGGTCTCCCAGGCGGCATCGAGCGCCGCCGACGGCGGCGAGCTGGGCAGGAATCGCTGGGCGAGCATCCACACCGTTCCCGCCGCGACGGCGGAGTCGACCGAGGCGGCATTGCGCCACTGGGCGTGGATTCCCACGGCGTCGCCCAGCAGCCGGTTGACCGCCTGGGCCTGGCTGGAGCCCTTTGGAGCGGCCAGGCTGCGGGCGGCTCCCCAGGCCCAGGTCAACAGCGGGTTCGCCCGCCGCGCCTCGACCGGCAGGGACCCGAGCAGGTCGGCCACCTCCGGGTCGGTGCCGAGGTGGACGTGTTGCAGGCGGAACAGCCAGCGGGCGTCGATGGCGTCCCAGTCCTGCAGCGCGACGGCCCAGCGCAGCGCAGCCACGCTCACGGCGGGATCGCGGCCGGTGAGCCAGTGGTCCAGCAGCCGGCGCAGCGCGGGTACGAGGGGGCGGTCGCGCTCGGACAGGGGAACCCTGACGGGCTCCAGGATCGCCAGGGACGCACCGTCGTCACTTCGGGTGCCCACCGCTGCGCTCGTCGCCGCGTCACAGAAGCCCTCCCAGTCCGGCGCCTGACCGGCCTCCAGCGCCGTGACCAGGAACCGGTACCCGGCCTCGTCGATCCGGTCCCAGGCCCGAACCGCCGCCAGCAAGCCCTCCCCGGTGCTGGCGGGGCGACCCGGGGGCGCTGGATCGTCACCGAGCGCACGGCGACCGGGGTGGGTCCGGTCGGGGCCCACCCGGTCCATCGCGTTGCGCGGCCGGGACATCGGCAGGTCCTGGCTACCGGGCGGTGCCTGGGCGCGACAAACGGCGCCGGTGGAGGGTCATGACTACCATCATGGCACGCCAGGCCGGTCGCACCCCGCGTCCACCGGCGCCACCACCGGCACCAACGCCGGCACCGGGGCGTACCAATCGCTGCACCAAAGCCGCCACCATCCGTGCTTGTCAGAGCCTGTGCTCCGGGCTGGATGGGGCACAGTATCTGATGCTGCGGGCGAGTTCCGCCCGCCGGCATCCCAGCTTCTTCCCCGGCTGCGGTGGCGGACGCCTCGCCCACGCCGGGGAGGGCCCGGATGTGCCCGGCAACCCCTCCCCCTGGGGCCGTGGCACCAGGCCGGGGCCGAATCCCCCTCGGCCCCGGCCGCTTTCACTTCGCCAGCCAACCAGTCCAACGAGTAGGGTCTACCGGTGAACGACGACCATCCCGAAGCTTCCGACCCCGCCCCGCAGGACGGGGCCGGCACCGGCTTCGCCGAACTCGGGCTCGACGCCCGACTCCTTCGCACGCTGGCCGACGTCGGCTACGAGACTCCGTCGCCGATCCAGGCGGCAACCATCCCTGCCCTGCTGGAAGGCAGGCACGTCGTCGGGCTGGCGCAGACCGGAACCGGGAAGACGGCGGCCTTCGCGCTGCCGATCCTGGCCCGGCTCGACCTCAAGCAGAAGTCGCCCCAGGCACTCGTGCTGGCCCCCACCCGGGAGCTCGCGCTGCAGGTCTGCGAGGCCTTCCAGAAGTACGCCGCCCGGCTGCCCGGGGTACACGTGCTGCCGGTCTACGGCGGCCAGGGCTACGGCGTCCAGCTGAGCGCGCTGGCGCGCGGCGTCCACGTCGTGGTCGGGACGCCCGGCCGGATCATGGATCATCTCGAGAAGGGGACCCTCGACCTCACCCAGCTGCGCTTCCTGGTGCTGGACGAGGCCGACGAGATGCTCAACATGGGCTTCGCCGAGGACGTCGAGACGATCCTGGCCGACACCCCGACCGACAAGCAGGTGGCGCTGTTCTCGGCCACCATGCCGCCGCAGATCCGTTCCCTGTCGAAGAAGTACCTGACCGACCCGGTCGAGTTCCTCGTCAAGGGCAAGACCACCACCGCCGCCAACGTGCGGCACCGCCACCTCGTGGTGAGCTTCCCGCAGAAGGTGGACGCCCTCACCCGCATCCTCGAGGTGGAGAACTTCGACGGGATGATCGTCTTCGTCCGCACCAAGGGCGACACCGAGACGCTGGCCGAGAAGCTGCGCGCCCGCGGCTTCTCCGCCGCCGCCATCAACGGCGACGTGGCCCAGGCCCAGCGCGAGCGCACCATCGGCCAGCTCAAGTCGGGCAAGCTCGACATCCTGGTCGCCACCGACGTCGCCGCGCGCGGCCTGGACGTCGACCGGATCACCCACGTGGTGAACTTCGACATCCCGCTCGACACCGAGTCCTACGTCCACCGGGTGGGCCGGACGGGCCGCGCCGGACGCAGCGGCGACGCGATCTCGTTCGTCACCCCGCGGGAGCGCCGGCTGCTGTCGGCCATCGAACGGGCCACCCGGCAGACCCTGTCGCCGATGGAACTGCCCAGCGTCGAGGACATCAACGCGACCCGGCTGAGCCGTTTCGATGACGCCATCACCGAGGCGCTCGCCTCGGAGCGGCTGGAGTTCTTCCGCCAGGTGGTCACCCACTACGTCAACGAGTACGACGTCCCCGAGGTGGACGTGGCCGCAGCGCTGGCGCTGAACCTCCAGGGGGAGGAGCCGATGCTGCTCGACCCGGCCGACGAGCCCAAGCGCTGGGAACCCCCGCGCCGGGACGAGACGGGCGCCGACACCGACCGGCGCGACCGGCCCCGGCGGGAGGAGCGGGCGCCCAGGCGCGGCTCCACCGGCGACCTGGTCACCTACCGGATCGCGGTCGGCAAGCGGCACAAGATCGCGCCACGCCAGATCGTCGGCGCGCTGGCCAACGAGGGCGGGCTGCGCCGCCAGGACTTCGGCCACATCGACATCCGGCTGGACCACTCACTGGTCGAGCTGCCGGCCCAGCTGCCGCCGGGGGCCTGGGAGGCGCTGCGCTCCACCAGGATCTCCGGCAAGCTGATCGAGCTGTCGCTGGACCGCCAGCCCGACCGCGACTCGAAGCCGCGTCGCAAGCCCCGGCGGTCCTGATGCTGGCCGGCGACCTGCCCGACTCCTTCCGGCGGTTCGCCGCCACCACCGCCCAGCGGGCGCCGCTGTACGCCCGGTTGTCGCCCGGGATCGCGGACCGTCCGGACCTGCTCGCGATCCTCGAGCAGGCGCCCGAGGCGCATCGCGTCCCGGTGAACCTGTTCGCCGCCGTCCACGACCTGCTGCTGGCCGACCCGGGTCAGCCGCTGGCCGCGTGGTACCCGAACCTGACCGCCGAGCCGCGCACCGACGACCCGCTCGAGGCCTTCGTCGAGTTCTGTGCCGGGCACCGCGATGCGCTGGTCGAGCGGGTGAGCACCCGGTTCCCGCAGACCAACGAGATCGGACGCGGCGCGCTGCTGCTGGTCGGACTGGCGGCGGTCGAGGCGGGCGGGCGGCCGCTGGCCCAGCTCGACGTCGGCGCGTCCGCCGGACTCAACCTGCTGCTCGAGCACTACGGCTACGACTACTCCGGACACCGGCTGGGCCCCGACCGACTGGTGCTGCCCTGCGAGGTCTCCGGGACCGGGCAGCTGCCCGCCGCGGTGCCGTCCTTCAGCCGCCACCTCGGCCTGGACCGCGACCCGGTCGACCTCGAGGACCCGGACCAGGCCCGCTGGCTCGAAGCCTGTGTCTGGCCCGACCAGACCGACCGGTTCCACCGACTGCAGGCCGCCATCGGCATCGCCCGCGAGCAGCGGGTCGAGGTGCGGCGCGGCGACGCGGTGAAAGATCTGGCCGCGGCGCTCGACGCCCTGGGCGAGACCGGCCACCCCGTTGTCACCACCAGCTGGGTGCTGAGCTACCTGACTGACGAGCAGCGCGCCGGCTTCGTCGACGAGTTGACCCGCTGGGCGGGCCGGGATCGGGACCTGTCCTGGGTGTACGCCGAGGCGCCGGCCTACGCCGGCGGCCTGCCCGGCTTCGAGGACGGTCCAGGCCCCGAACTCACGGTGCTGGGGGTGGTCCAGTGGCGCGGCGGGGTGCGCACCGTCCGCCACCTGGCGACCTGCCACCCGCACGGGTACACGATGCGCTGGCTGCCGGCCGGCGCCGCTGCCGGGTCCGCAGGGCCGGCGGACTGATCGGTTGGTGCCGGTCTGGCACTCTTGTCGGCATGAGCGGTTTCTTCGCAGCCAGGGGCATCGGCGATCCGTGGTTCCGGGTCGGCCGGCTCGAGGTCGGCACCGTGATGCTGGTGGTGCTCGCCGTGGCGGCGTCCTGGCTGGCCTGGGTGATCTCACCGGGACTGCCGCAGTCGCTGGCCTACCTGCCCGAGTTGCTCGCCTCCGGCCAGGTCTGGCGGCTGGTCAGCTGGCCGCTCGCCAACAGCCTGGGGCTGTGGAGCATCATCAGCCTGTTCTTCTTCTGGTACTTCGGCACCGATCTGGAGCGCACTGTCGGACGCGTCCCGATGGCCTGGCTGCTGGTCGGCATCTGGGGCAGCCTGACCGCCGCGGCGACCGTCGTCGGGCTGCTGCTGGGCGGCGGTTACGGCCTGGCCGGTATCAGTATCGTCCAGTTCGCCGTCCTGCTGGTCTGGATCGCGGAGTACCCCGATCGGCGCTTCCTGTTCAACATTCCCGCCTGGGTCTTCGGCCTGGTGCTGGTCGCGCTGCAGGTGCTGCAGTCGCTGGCCGCCCGTGACCTGGGCGGCCTGCTCAGCCTGCTGGTCGGGCTCGCCCTGATCGCCGTCGTCGCGCGGCGGGTGGGCCTGCTGGGGGCGTACTCGTGGATCCCGGGCGGTCGGTCCGGACGGCGGCGGCCGTCACGGCGGTCCGCCCGGGCCTCGCACCCGGCCCGTTCGTCCCGGCCCCGGGCCCGGCAGGAGACCCGGTACGCCACCGACCGCGAGCGGCTGGACGCGCTGCTGGACCAGATCAGCGAGCACGGCCTGAACAGCCTGACAAACGCCGAGCGCAAGGAGTTGCTCCGGTTGCGCGACCGGCTCCGCAAGTCCTGAACCAGACCTGAAACGGCCCCGCACCGGGGTCCGTCGGCGAGATGCCGCGGACCCGGTGCGGGGCCGGTGTGCGTCAGCGGGTGGCTCAGCCCTCGCCGCCGGTGCGGCGCAGCACCTCCGAGAGCCGTTCGGCGGCGGCGATCACGGCCGGGGCGTGCAGCCGTCCGGGCTGGCGGGAGAGCCGCTCGATCGGGCCGGAGACGCTGACCGCGGCGATCACCTTGCCGCTGGGGGAGCGCACCGGGGCCGACACCGAGGCCACTCCGGCCTCGCGCTCGGCGACCGACTGCGCCCAGCCGCGGCGACGGACGGTGGCCAGCGCGACGGCGGAGAAGGAGGCATTCTGCAGGCCGCGCTGGATCCGGTCCGGATCCTCCCAGGCCAGCAGGACCTGGGCGGCCGAGCCGGCCGCCATGGTCAGCTGCGAACCGACCGGGATGGTGTCCCGCAGACCGGACGGACGTTCCGCGGCGGCCGCGCACACCCGGAAGTCGCCCTGTCGGCGGAAGAGCTGCGAGGACTCGCCGGTGATGTCGCGGAGCCGGGCCAGGACCGGTCCGGCAGTGGCCAGCAGCCGGTCCTCACCGGCCGCGGAGGCGAGCTCGGTGAGGCGGGGGCCGAGGACGAACCGGCCCTGCAGATCGCGGCTGACCAGGCGGTGGTGCTCGAGGGCAACGGCGAGCCGGTGGGCCGTCGGCCTGGCCAGCCCGGTGGCGGTGACCAGCCCCGCCAAGGTCGTGGGTCCCTGTTCGAGAGCCGTGAGCACGAGAGCTGCTTTGTCGAGAACGCCGACACCGCTAGAGTTGTCCATAGGCTGATACTGCCGTCTCGTATCATGAAATGCAAGTCTGCTACGGTGGCGGGGAGCGAAGAGGCCCGCAGCTGGCGGGCGGTACCGACTGGAGACCGATGGGCAAGACACTCAGTGACAAGGTGTGGGAGAACCACGTCGTCCGCACAGCACCCGGCGAGCCGGATCTACTCTACATCGACCTTCACCTCGTTCATGAGGTCACCAGCCCCCAGGCCTTCGACGGCCTGCGGCTGGCCGGCCGACCGGTCCGGCGTCCCGACCTCACCATGGCCACCGAGGACCACAACACGCCGACGCTGAACATCCTCGCCCCGATCGCCGACCCGGTTTCCCGCCTTCAGGTCGACACGCTGCGCCGCAACACCGACGAGTTCGGGGTGCGCCGACACTCCCTGGGCGACAAGGACCAGGGCATCGTCCACATCATCGGCCCGCAGCTGGGCCTCACCCAGCCCGGCCTGACGGTCGTCTGCGGCGACTCCCACACCGCCACCCACGGCGCCTTCGGCGCGCTCGCCTTCGGGATCGGCACGTCCGAGGTCGAGCACGTCCTCGCCACCCAGACCCTGCCGCAGGCGCGGCCCAAGACGATGGCGGTCAACGTCACCGGTGAGCTGCCCGAGGGGGTCACCGCCAAGGACATCGTGCTGGCGTTGATCGCCAAGGTGGGCACCGGCGGCGGCCAGGGCTACATCGTGGAGTACCGCGGCGACACCATCGAGGCGCTCTCGATGGAGGGCCGGATGACGATCTGCAACATGAGCATCGAGTGGGGCGCCAAGGCCGGGATGATGGCCCCGGACGAGACCACCTTCGCCTACCTGAAGGGCCGCCCGCACGCCCCGCAGGGCGAGGACTGGGACGCGGCGGTCGCCTACTGGCGCACCCTGTACTCCGACCCGGACGCCGTGTTCGACAAGGAGGTGGACATCGACGCCACCCGGCTGACCCCGTTCGTGACCTGGGGCACCAACCCGGGCCAGGGGGTGCCGCTGGACGGCGCTGTGCCGCACCCGGAGGACTTCACCGACCCGGTCGACCGTTCCGCCGCGGAGCGTGCGCTGACCTACATGGACCTGGCCCCCGGCACCCCGATGCGCGAGATCAAGGTCGACACGGTCTTCCTCGGCTCCTGCACCAACGGACGGATCGAGGACCTGCGGCTGGCCGCGTCGGTGCTGAAGGGCAAGAAGATCGCCGACGGCGTGCGGATGCTCGTCGTCCCGGGCTCGGCCCGGGTGCGGCTGCAGGCCGAGTCGGAGGGGCTGGACCAGGTCTTCCTCGACTTCGGTGCCGAGTGGCGCGCCGCCGGGTGCTCGATGTGCCTGGGCATGAACCCCGACCAGCTCACCCCCGGGGAGCGCGCGGCGTCCACCTCCAACCGCAACTTCGAGGGTCGCCAGGGCAAGGGCGGACGCACCCACCTCGTCTCCCCGCCGGTCGCGGCCGCCACCGCAATCCGCGGCACGCTCAGCTCGCCGGCCGACCTGTAAGGACCACAGACATGGAGAAGTTCAGCACCCACACCGGCATCGGCGTCCCGCTGCGCCGCAGCAATGTCGACACCGACCAGATCATCCCGGCGGTCTACCTCAAGCGGGTCACCCGCACCGGCTTCGAGGACGGACTGTTCGCCGCCTGGCGGGGCGACCCCGGGTTCGTCCTCAACCAGCCCGCCTACGCCGCCGGAACCGTGCTGGTCGCCGGCCCCGACTTCGGCACCGGCTCCTCGCGCGAGCACGCCGTCTGGGCGCTGCAGAATTACGGCTTCAAGGTCGTGATCGGCAGCCGCTTCGGCGACATCTTCCGCACCAACTCGGGCAAGGCCGGCCTGCTCATCGCCGTCGTCGACCAGGACGTGGTCGAGCAACTGTGGAACCTGCTCGAGGCCGAGCCCGGCAGGGAGCTCACCGTCGACCTGGTGGCCCGCACCATCACCGCCGGCGACTCGGTGTTCCCGTTCGAGATCGATGACTACACTCGGCACCGCCTGCTGGAGGGCCTGGACGATATCGGGCTCACCCTGCAGCACGTCGATCAGATCGAGGCCTACGAGGCAAGGCGGCCGGCATGGCTTCCCAGGACGCTCCCGGTGCGGACCGCGGGGTAGCGGTAGCCCGCGCGCGGCTGCCGCTGCGGGTCGCCAACCCCAACCCCGTCGAGCCGGCCTATCGCAGGATCGCCGTCCCGGCCGCCTGGCTGATGCGACGGATCACCCGGCAGGACTGGGACGACGCCCGCCACCTGCCCCGCTCCGGCGGGGTGGTCGTGGTGGCCAACCACGTCTCCAACGCCGACCCGGTGGTCGTCGCGCACTACCTGGTCTGGAACGGCCGCTGGCCGCGGTTCCTGGCCAAGGTCGAGATCTTCGGAATGCCGCTGGTCGGCTGGGTCGCCCGGGCCACCGGCCAGATCCCGGTGCGTCGGGGAACCGAGCAGGCCTCCGCCTCGCTGGCGGCCGCCGAGACCGCCCTGCGGCAGGGTGCCTGCATCCTGATCTATCCCGAGGGCACCATCACCACCGACCCCGACGGCTGGCCGATGACCGGCCGCACCGGCGCCGTCCGGCTCGCGCTGGCCACCGGCGTCCCGCTCGTCCCGCTCGGCCAGTGGGGGGCGCAGCGCCTGCTGGGCGGCAAGAAGCCGTCCTGGCCGCGGCTGTTCCCGGTGCCCACGATGACCGTCCGCACCGGAGAGCCGGTGGACCTCAGCGACCTGGCCGGCCGCACCGACCGGGAGGCCGTCCAGATCGGTACCGACCGGATGATGGCCGCGATCACCGCCGTCGTCTCCGACATCCGGGGCCGTCCGGCACCCGCCGAACGCTTCGACCCGAGGGTAGGTACCCGGGTGGCACCGGGGGGCGACCGGTCCTGAGCCGGTGCCGCGGGCGGTAGTGTGCTGGGGAATCCCCCGAGAGAGGCCCGATGACATCGACAGCGCACCGACCCACCGTCGTTCTGGTCTTCGGTGGTGCCAGTTCCGAGCATGAAATCTCCTGCCTGACCGCCGGCGGGGTGCTGCGCGCCCTCGACCCGGCCGACTACGAGGTGGTGACGGTCGGCATCACCGACGCGGGGGACTGGGTGCGAGTACCGCAGGCCGAGGTTGCCGGGTACCGGATCGTGGACGGGGTGCTGCCGCGGGTGACCTCGGGGTGGCCGCAGGCCGTCCTGCTGCGCGGGCCGAACGGTCCCCAACTGGCCACCCGGGACGGCGACCGGCTGACCGACCTCGTCGACATCGACCTGGCCTTCGCGCTGCTGCACGGCCCGTTCGGTGAGGACGGCACGATCCAGGGCCTGTTCGAGATGCTCGGCGTCCGCTACGTCGGGGCGGGCGTGGCGGCCAGCGCCATCGGGATGGACAAGGACCTGATGAAGCGCGCCATGTGGGCGGCCGGGCTGCCCGTCGGCCGCTGGGTCGCAATCGACCCCGGCCAGTGGCAGCGCGACCCGCAGCGCTGGACGGAGGCCGTCACCGCGCTGGGCTACCCGGTGTTCGTCAAGCCCGCCCGGGGCGGTTCGAGCCTCGGCATCTCGCGGGTCGACGACCCGTCCGGGCTGGCCGACGCGATCGCCGCGGCGCTGGAGTTCGACCCGAAGGTCGTGGTCGAGGCGGGCTTCGTCGGCTGTCGCGAGATCGAGGTCGCGGTGCTGCAGGGTCGCGATGGTGAGCCGCCGCGGGCGTCGGTGCCGGGCGAGATCGTGCTGCACCGCCGCGACATGTTCTACGACTTCGACGCCAAGTACCTGGAGACTCCGGACGTCACCCTCGACACCCCGGCCCAACTGACCGAGGAGCAGGCGGCGGCCGCCAGGGCGCTGGCCACGCGCACCTTCGAGGCGATGAACGCCGAAGGGCTGGCCCGGGTCGACCTCTTCCTGAACCCGGTGGGGGAGTTCTTCGTCAACGAGCTGAACACCATGCCCGGCTTCACCCGCACCTCGATGTTCCCGCTGCTGTGGCAGGCGAGCGGTCTGGCCTACCCCGATCTGGTGCGGGAACTCATCGAGCTAGGGCTCGAGCGGGGCCTGGAGCTGCGCTGATGGTCGGCTCCGTCGGCGAACTGGGGGAGTTCGGCCTGATCGCCGAACTGGTGGCCGACCTGCCCACCTCCGACCAGGTCGTGGTCGGCCCCGGCGACGACTGTGCGGTCTTCCAGCCGGCCGGCGCCGTCGCGGTCTCCACCGACACGATGGTGCAGGGCCGGCACTGGCGGGACTCCTGGTCCTCGCCGCACGATGTCGGACGCAAGGCGGTCGCCGCCGCCACTGCCGACCTGGAGGCCGAGGGCGCCCGACCGGTCGGGTTGGTGATGAGCCTGGCGATGCCGGACGCCACCCCGCTCGACTGGGTCCGTCAGTTCAGCGCCGGCGTCCGCGAGGAGTGCGCGAGGGCGTCGATCCTGCTGCTGGGAGGCGACACCACCGGCGCCGACCAGATCGTGGTGACCGCCACGGTCTTCGGTGACCTCGACGGCCGGGCGCCGGTGACCCGGGCCGGTGCCCGACCCGGTGATGTGGTCGCGGTCTGCGGGCGGCTGGGCTGGGCCGAGGCCGGCCTGGCGGTGCTCAACCGCGGCTTCCGGTCCCCGGCGGCGGTGGTGAACGCGCACCGCGTCCCCGAGCCGCCCTACGGCCAGGGCCGGGTCGCGGCAGCGGCAGGCGCCACCGCCATGGTGGACGTGTCCGACGGCCTGCTGTCCGACCTGGGCCATATCGCCGGCGCCTCCGGGGTGGTGGTGGACTTGGCGACCGCCCGGCTCGCCATCGCCGAGCCCCAGACCGCGGTCGCCGCGGCGCTGGGTGGGCGCGACCCGCTCGACTTCGTGCTGGCCGGCGGCGATGACCACGCCCTGGCCGCCTGCTTCCCGCCCGGCCGGGTGCCACAGGGATGGCGCGAGATCGGGCAGGTGCTGGCCGGTGACCCGGGGGTGCTGGTGGACGGGTCGGTCCGCGACGGCGTGACCGGCTGGACCCACTTCGCCGGCTGATCCGGCCTGGCTGGGCCGCTCGCCGCGGCGCGGCAAGTTTCGCCCGGGGCGGCGTGGCCGCCGCTGCGATGGCCGCCGAATCCCTTAGCCTTCGACCATGGCGACCCGCGCGTCTTCCCCCTCGCGGAGCCGAAGCAACGCAAGCACGCGTGCCACCTCGGCTCCCCGGGCGTCCGGAAGCAAGAAGGCTCCTGCCCGTACCACCGGCCGGGGCCGCCCAGCCCCGCAGCCCTCCGGGCTGAGCCGGATGCTGTCCGCTATCGGACGCGGGATCGCCGCGTTCTGGCACGGCCTGGCTGCGCTGACCGGGAAGCTGGCCCGGGCGATCGGCAGCTCGGCGCGCGACCTCGATCCCGCCCTGCGTCGCGACGGTGCCGGTCTGGTGCTGCTGATCCTGGCACTGGTGGTGGCCGGCGAGTTCTGGTTCGGCCTGCCCGGCGCCGCCGGCGGCTGGATCCGGGTCGGCGTCTCCACGCTCGTCGGCAGCTTCGCCTACGCGGTCCCGGTGATCGCGGCCTGGATGGCCTGGCGCACCCTGCGCCACCCCGACCGCAACGGCCCCGGCGGCCGGCAGGCGATCGGCTGGATGACCGTCCTGCTCGGCGTCCTGGGCCTGATCCACATCGCCCACGGCGTGCCGCGCGGCTCGCAGCCCGACCTCGTCCGGGAGGCCGGCGGCTTCCTGGGCTTCTTCTCGTCCTCGTTCCTGGTCGATCTGGTCAGCGTCTGGCTGGCGGTGCCGATCCTGGTACTGGTGGCCGCTTTCGGCGTCCTGGTGGTGCTCGGCATCCCCGTCCACGAACTGGGCAGCCGGTTCGCCGCCCTGCGCGAGAAGCTCGCGCCCAAGCCGACCGAGCCGACCGAGTTCACCCGCGACGAGGCCTACACCACCCCGGTGGTCGGCGACGACCCGGAAGTCGACCCGGAGATCGACCTGGTCGACCTGGAGGAGACCCAGCCGGTCGACCCGCCCGCCCCGGTGCTCGCCGGCAAGCCGAAGCCGGACCTGGTCGCCCCGGCGATCTCGTCCGCCCCGCTGCGTGCCGCGCAGCCGCCGCTGTCGGGCGACGTCGTCTACACCCTGCCCGACGCCGGGATCCTCAAGCCCGGCTCGCTGCCGAAGGCCCGCAGCCAGGTCAACGACGCGGTGGTGGCCCGGCTGTCCGAGGTGCTGCGGCAGTTCGAGATCGACGCGACCGTCACCGGCTACACCCGGGGCCCGACCGTCACCCGGTACGAGGTCGAACTGGGCACCGCGGTGAAGGTCGAGACCGTCACCCGGCTGGAGAAGAACATCGCCTACGCGGTCGCCTCGGCCGATGTGCGGATCCTGTCGCCGATCCCGGGCAAGTCCGCGATCGGCATCGAGATCCCCAATGCCGACAAGGAGATCGTCTCGCTGGGCGACGTGTTGCGCTCGAACCGGGCCCGCAACGACCACCACCCGCTCACCATCGGGCTGGGCAAGGACGTCGAGGGCGGGTACGTGGTGACCAACCTGGCCAAGATGCCGCACCTGCTGGTCGCCGGCGCGACCGGCTCGGGCAAGTCGAGCTTCGTGAACTCGCTCATCACCTCCATCCTGATGCGCTCCACGCCGGACGAGGTGCGCCTCATCATGGTCGACCCCAAGCGGGTGGAACTGACCCACTACGAGGGCATCCCGCACCTGGTCACCCCGATCATCACCAGCCCCAAGAAGGCCGCCGAGGCGCTGCAGTGGGTGGTCCGCGAGATGGACGCCCGCTATGACGACCTGGCCGCCTTCGGCTTCCGCCACGTCGACGACTTCAACCGCGCCGTGGTCTCGGGCCAGGCCAAGCCGCTGCCCGGCTCGGAGCGCGTGCTCGCGCCCTACCCGTACCTGGTCGTGATCGTGGACGAGCTCGCCGACCTGATGCTGGTAGCGCCCCGCGACGTGGAGGACTCGGTGGTCCGGATCACCCAGCTCGCCCGCGCCGCCGGCATCCACCTCGTGCTCGCCACCCAGCGGCCGTCCACCGACGTGGTGACCGGCCTGATCAAGGCCAACGTGCCCTCCCGGCTCGCCTTCGCGACCAGCTCGCAGGTCGACTCCCGGGTCATCCTGGACACCCCCGGCGCGGAGAAGCTGGTCGGCCAGGGCGACGGGCTCTTCCTGCCGATGGGCCAGTCCAAGGCGCTGCGCGTCCAGGGCGCCTGGGTCACCGAGGCCGAGATCCGCGCTGTCGTCAAGCACGTCACCGAGCAGCAGGCGCCCGCCTACCGTGAGGACGTCACCGCGCCGGCCGACTCGGGTCGTGCGGTCGCCGAGGACATCGGCGACGACCTGGAGCTCGTGCTGGAGGCGGCCCAGCTCGTCGTCAACCTGCAACTCGGCTCGACCTCGATGCTGCAGCGCAAGCTGCGGGTCGGGTTCGCCAAGGCCGGCCGGCTGATGGACATCCTGGAGACCCGCGGCATCGTCGGGCCCTCGGAAGGGTCCAAGCCGCGCGAGGTCCTGGTCAAGCCCGACGACCTCGACGAGGTGTTGGCGAACCTGCGCGAGGGCTGATCACCGGTGGCGCTCCGGTAGGATTCGGGCATATGACTTCGCAACCGGCCGTCCATATCGCCTCGCTGGGCTGTGCCCGCAACGAGGTCGATTCCGAGGAGCTTGCCGGCCGGCTGGCGGAAGGCGGGTTCTCCCTGGTCGACGACCCGGAGGCGGCCACCATCGTCGTGGTGAACACCTGCGGGTTCATCGATGCCGCCAAGAAGGACTCCATCGACACGGTGCTGGCCGCGGCCGACCTCAAGCAGGACGGCGTCGTGCGGTCGGTGGTCGCGGTGGGCTGCATGGCCGAGCGCTACGGCGCCGACCTGGCGCGGGAACTGCCGGAGGCGGACGCCGTCCTTGGCTTCGACGACTACGCCGACATCTCGTCGCGGCTGCGCTCGATCCTGGCCGGCGAGGTTCACCACGCGCACACCCCGCGGGACCGCCGCACCCTGCTGCCGGTCACCCCGGTCGCCCGTCCCTCGGCCGCCGGCCGGCTGGCGGTCCCCGGGCACGGGAGCAGCCTGGGGGTCTTCCCCGCGAGCGGGCCGCCGGTGCTGCGCAAGCGGCTGGACGGCCGGCCCACCGCACCCCTGAAGATCGCCTCCGGCTGCGACCGGCGCTGCGCCTTCTGCGCGATCCCGAGCTTCCGTGGCTCCTACCTGTCGCGCCCGATCGACGAGATCGTCGCCGAGGCTCGCTGGCTGGTCGAAGGCGGGGTGAAGGAGGTCGTCCTGGTCTCGGAGAACTCCTCCTCCTACGGCAAGGACCGCACCGACGGCGGCCTGGAGGACCTGCTGGCGGCCCTGGACCGGGTCGACGGACTGGAGTGGGTGCGGGTCTCCTACCTGCAGCCGGCCGAGGTTCGTCCCGGCCTGATCGAGGCGATCACCGGGCTCGCCTCGGTGACCTCCTACTTCGACCTGCCCTTCCAGCACGCGTCGGCCCCGGTGCTGCGCCGGATGCGGCGGTTCGGCGACGCCGACTCGTTCCTCGCGCTGCTCGACCGGATCCGGGCGGCCGACCCGCTGGCCGGAGTGCGCAGCAATGTCATTGTCGGCTTTCCCGGGGAGACCGAGGCGGACCTCGCGGTCCTGGCCGACTTCCTGGCCGCCGCCCGGCTCGACGCTGTGGGGGTGTTCGGCTACTCCGACGAGGAGGGCACCGAGGGGGCGACCTTGCCGGGCAAGATCCCCGAGGACGAGATCGCTGCCCGGGTGGATCACCTCACCACGGTGGTCGACGACCTGGTCGCCCGGCGATCTGCCGAACGGGTGGGAGAACGGGTCCGGTTCCTCGTCGAGGAGCCGGACGAGGACGCCTGGCTGGGCCGCGCCGCCCACCAGGGGCCCGAGACTGATGGATCGACGACCCTGCTCGGGTTGGACCGGGCGACGCCTGGAGCCCTGGGCTGGGGTAGTGTCACGAGTGCGGACGGAGTGGACCTGGTGGTGGAAGTGGAGCAGCGATGACGCAGCAGACCGGGACCAGCCGCGGCATTCCAGTCTGGTTGCCCAACGCACTCACGATCCTGCGGCTCGTGCTCGTGCCCGTGTTCGTCTGGCTGCTGTTCGCCGGCCCGACCCAGCTGTCCTGGCGGCTGGCCGCGACCGTCGTCTTCGGCGTCGCGATCCTGACCGACCTGTTCGACGGCCGGCTGGCCCGCAAGTACGGACTGGTGAGCGATTTCGGCAAGATCTGGGACCCGATCGCCGACAAGGCCCTCACCGGCGCCGCTTTCATCGGCCTCAGCATCCTGGGCGAACTGCCGTGGTGGGTGACCGTCCTGATCCTGGTGCGGGAGTGGGGCATCACCTGGATGCGGGTCCAGATGCTCAAGTACGAGGTGATGGCGGCAGCCCCCGGGGGCAAGCTCAAGACCGTGCTGCAGTCCATCGCCCTGCTGATGTTCCTGCCCTACCCGATCTGGCTCACCGCCGGGCCGTTCCCCTTCTGGTTCTGGCTGGCCTGGCTGGTGATGGGTGCCGCCTTCGTGCTCACCGTGGTCACCGGCGTGCAGTACCTGCTCGCCGCCTGGCGGCTGCGCAGCGCGGCCCTGGCCGGACGTGATTCCGGGCACGGCGCCTGAGAGCGCCACAGCGGCCCGCGTCGTCGGGCTGCTGCGCCAGCGGGACCTGACCCTCGCGACCGCCGAGTCGCTCACCGGCGGCCTGGTGGGCGCGGCGCTGACGGCCGTGCCGGGCGCGTCGGCGGTCTACCGCGGCGGCGTCATCTCGTATGCGACCGACCTGAAGGCGCGCCTGCTCGGCGTTCCCGAGGATGTGCTGCGTCGCGACGGGGCAGTCTCCCGGGGCACTGCCGTGGCGATGGCGGGCGGCGTCCGGGAGGCGACCGGAGCGGATTGGGGGATCGCGACCACCGGCGTCGCCGGCCCCGACCCGCAGGAGGGCCACCCACCCGGCACGGTCTGGGTGGCGGTGGTCGGCCCCGACTGTGCGACGGCCCGGCTCTGCGGCTTCAGCGGTGACCGCGGCGCCGTCCGGGCGAAGACCGTCGAGGCTGTGCTGGAGCTGCTTGCCGAGCGCCTGGTGGGTGACCCGGCAGCCGCCACGGGCTAGGAACAATGACGCCCGGCGTGGTGTTGTACCAGCGTCCAGACTCCCTTCCCCCCGACAGGTAGAGTGCACCCATGGTGACAACCCTTCCGGATCGTCCGGTGCTGATGCGTGAGGCGCTTGGTGAAGCGCTTCGCGAACTGCGGACTGCCGAGAAGCTCACCCTGCGCGAGGTATCGGCCCAGGCCCGGGTCAGCCTCGGCTACCTCTCCGAGATCGAGCGCGGCCAGAAGGAAGCCTCCAGCGAGCTGCTGAACGCGATCTGCGGCGCCCTGGGGGTCCCGCTGTCGAGCCTGCTGCGTCTGGTCAGTGACCACATCGATGCCCGCCGTGGCGTCACCCAGCTGCCGGTGCGCAGCGAGACCGTCGCAGCCGCCTGATCCGGCGGATGCGCGAAACCGAACTCTGGGTAAGGCTGCGCGCCATCCTCGGCGCGGCCTATGCCGGTGCCTGGGCGGAGTCGGTCGTGCATGCCGACCTCGGTGACCGGACGGTGCTGCAGGCCCTGGGTGCCGGCATCGAGGTGAAGCGGATCTGGCAGGTGGCCAGCGCGAGCCTGGAGGTTCCCGAACACCAGCGGTGAACACCGCGTGTCGCTCGATTTCGAACAGATGTTCGCCTAATCTGTGGACGACGTCGAGACTGCCGAGTCGTCATCCACAGGTTTCGCGGCCAGCTGACCCAGTGTCAGTGCCGGTTCCTAGGGTGTTGGTCATCGGTTCGAGGAAGGGACAGGTTGATGGCGGTTGCAGATCGCGCCAAGGCGCTCGAGGCGGCTCTCGCCCAGATCGAGAAGCAGCACGGCCGCGGCTCCATAATGCGGCTCGGGCAAGAGACGAGGCAGCCGATCGAGGTCATCCCGACCGGTTCGATCGCGCTCGACGTGGCGCTGGGAATCGGCGGCCTGCCGCGGGGGCGGGTGGTCGAGATCTACGGCCCGGAGTCCAGCGGCAAGACCACGGTGGCGCTGCACGTCATCGCCAACGCCCAGGCGGCCGGCGGGATCTGTGCCTTCATCGACGCCGAGCATGCGCTCGACCCCGACTATGCCGCCAAGCTCGGCGTGAACACCGACGAGCTGCTGGTCAGCCAGCCCGACAACGGCGAGCAGGCCCTGGAGATCGCCGACACCCTGGTCCGTTCCGGCGCGCTGGCGTTGGTCGTGGTCGACTCGGTCGCCGCGCTGACGCCCAGGGCCGAGATCGAGGGTGAGATGGGCGACAGCCACGTCGGCCTGCAGGCCCGCCTGATGAGCCAGGCGCTGCGCAAGATGACCGGCGCGCTGTCGGGGGCCGGCACGACCGCCATCTTCATCAACCAGCTTCGCGAGAAGATCGGCGTGATGTTCGGTTCCCCGGAGACCACCACGGGTGGCCGGGCGCTGAAGTTTTACTCCTCGGTCCGGCTTGACGTGCGCCGGATCGAGACCCTCAAGGACGGCTCCGAGATGGTCGGCAACCGCACCCGGGTCAAGGTCGTCAAGAACAAGGTCGCCCCGCCTTTCAAGCAGGCCGAGTTCGACATCATCTACGGCCAGGGGATCAGCCGCGAGGGCGGCCTGATCGACCTCGGCGTCGACTGCGGCCTGATCCGCAAGGCCGGCGCCTGGTTCACCTACGAGGGTGAGCAGCTCGGCCAGGGCAAGGAGAACGCGCGCAACTACCTGCGCTCCAACCCCGACATCGCCGACGAGCTGCAGCGGCGCATCCTCACCCACCTCGGCGTCGGGGTGGAGAAGGTGCCCGAGGGCATCGACCCGGAGACCGGCGAGGTCTCCTTCTGACGGTGGCCGCCGACGCTGACCCGGTCGCGGTCGCACGCGAGATCGCGCTGCGGCAGCTCACCGTCCGGCAGCGCACGCGCGCCGAGCTGCAGGCGGCCCTCGCCCGCAAGAACGTGCCTGCCGAGGCTGCCGACGAGGTCCTCGACCGGTTCACCGAAGTGGGCCTGCTGGACGACGCGGCGTTCGCTCGTGACTGGGTCGCGGCGGGCGCGCGTCGGCAGCGGGGTCGCCGCGTGCTCGCGCAGGAACTCGCCCAGAAGGGCGTGGCGCCGGAGCTGATCGACGAGGCGCTGGCAGGACAGGAGCCTGGGGACGACCTCGAGGTCGCTCTGGCGCTGGCCAGGCGCAAGGCCGGTTCGCTCGCGGGGCTCGACCGACAGGTCCGGTACCGCCGGCTGTGCGGCGTTCTGCAGCGTCGCGGGTTCAGCGGCGCGGTGATCTCCGATGTGGTCCGGCAGGTCCTGGGCGAGCAGGACGTGGCCGACCCCGAGTTCGAGTGAGCGGCCGGGCTCGCTTGCAGAACCTCATGGCGCGGGCCTAGCCTGCCTTCAGGTGCGCCACGGGCCACCACCGACAGAGCAAGGCTGAACGGGGACTGATACCCCACTGTGAGGCGTTCCGGGTTCTCCGGGACGCCTAGGCGGGCCTCAACGGCCGAGGTCTGATTGGTGACCCCTGGAGTACGCCACCCCCGGCCAGGAGGACGCCATGGACATGATGCAGGTTCTGGTGATTGCCACGGTCGCCCTCGGGGTCGCGATCCTCATTCTCGCTATCGGCCTGCTGGTGAGCCTGCGGCTGCAGCGGCGCACCGTCCACCAGGAGGCGCGGCGGGCGGTCGAGGAGGAGCGTCGGCGCAACGCGCTGCCACTGCCCAACCTGCCCGAGTTGCGACCCCGCAGCCCCCGCAAGCCACGCGCTGAGCAGCAGGCCAAGCAGGCCAAGGCCAAGGCGAAGCAGCGCGGCCCCGCCCCCCACCCGCTGGCGGCTGAGCCCGCCACCGTCGAGCCTGGTTCGCGGGAAGCGGCCCTGGCCGAGCGGGAGGCCGCCGTCGCCGGCCAGCTGACCGAGCTCGCCGCTGCCCGTGACGAGCTGAAGCGAGCCCAGGCGGACCTCGAACGGGGCCGGTCCGAGTTGGAGCGGGCCCGGGCCGACCACCGCGAGCAGCTGGCCCGGCTGGCCGACACCACCCCGGCCGCCGCCCGCGCCGAGCTCTGGGCCCAGATCGAGCGTGAGGAACGCCTGCACTCGGCCCAGCTGGCCCGCGACCTGGAGACCGAGGCGCTGCGGACCGCCGAGGCCCGCGCCCGGAAGGTGATCGTCGGCGCGATCCAGCGGCTCGCAGCCGAGCAGACCACCGAGTCCGTGGTGGCCACCGTGTCACTGCCCAGCGACGAGATGAAGGGTCGGATCATCGGCCGGGAGGGCCGCAACATCCGCGCCTTCGAACAGGTCACCGGCGTCAACGTGATGATCGACGACACCCCCGAGAGCGTCCTGCTCTCCTGCTTCGACCCGGTCCGTCGCGAGACCGCCCGGCTGACCCTCACCGAGCTGGTCGCCGACGGCCGCATCCACCCGGCCCGGATCGAAGAGGTCCACCTGCGCAGCGAGCGCCGCATCGAGGAGCTGTGCCACCGCGCGGCCGAGGACGCCCTGCTGGAGATGGGGATCACCGACCTCGACCCCGGTCTGGTGCCGTACCTCGGCGCGCTGAAGTACCGCACCTCCTACGGCCAGAATGTGCTGGCCCACCTGGTGGAGACCGGGCACGTGGCGGCGCTGATGGCCGCCGAGCTCGGCCTGGACGTCCAGTTCTGCAAGCGGGCCGCCTTCCTGCACGACATCGGCAAGGCGCTGACCCACGAGGCCGAGGGCTCCCACGCCAGCGTGGGCGCCGACCTGGCCCGCCGGCACGGCGAGCACCCCGACATCGTCCACGCGATCGCCGCCCACCACAACGAGGTGGAGCCCTCGACCGTCGAAGCGGTCCTGGTGCAGGCCGCGGACGCGATCAGCGGCAGCCGCCCCGGCGCCCGCCGGGAGAGCCTGGAGATCTACGTCAAGCGGCTGCAGCGACTCGAGGAGATCGCCCGCAGCCACCAGGGCGTGGACAAGGTCTTCGCCATGCAGGCCGGCCGCGAGGTGCGGGTCATGGTCTCGCCCGACCAGGTCAGCGATGCCGAGTCGCATGCGATCGCCCGTGAGATCGCCAAGGAGGTCGAGGGCGAACTCACCTACCCCGGCAGCATCAAGGTGACGGTGGTGCGCGAGTCGCGGGCAGTGGCCCTGGCCCGGTAGCCACGGCAGGAGGCCGGTGTGCTGCCGGACAGCTTCAAAAGGTAAGGTCGCAATCATGGCATCGGCACCCCTGCAGGCGCAGTCGCGCACCTACCAGGTCGTGACCTACGGCTGCCAGATGAACGTCCACGACTCCGAACGGATCAGCGGGGTGCTCGAGGACGCCGGCTATGCCCCCTGCGCCGACGGCGACCAGGCCGACGTGGTGGTCTTCAACACCTGTGCGGTCCGCGAGAACGCCGACAACCGGCTCTACGGCAACCTGGGACACCTCGCCCCGGTCAAGGCATCCCGGCCCGGCATGCAGATCGCGGTCGGCGGCTGCATGGCGCAGAAGGACCGCGCCACCGTGGTCCGCAAGGCACCCTGGGTCGACGTCGTGTTCGGCACCCACAACCTCGGCTCGCTGCCCGCGCTGCTCGACCGGGCGCGGGTGATGGAGGAATCGCAGGTCGAGATCCTCGAGGCGCTGGAACGGTTCCCGTCCACCCTGCCCACCCGGCGCGATTCCGCCTATGCCGCCTGGGTGTCGATCAGCGTTGGCTGCAACAACACCTGCACCTTCTGCATCGTCCCGGCGCTGCGTGGCAAGGAGACCGACCGCCGGCCCGGGGACATCCTGGCCGAGATCAGGGCGCTGGTCGCCGAGGGCGTCCAGGAGGTCACGCTGCTGGGCCAGAACGTGAACAGCTACGGCGTCGAGTTCGGCGACCGGCAGGCCTTCGGGAAGCTGCTGCGGGCCTGCGGCCAGATCGACGGGCTGGAACGCGTCCGCTTCACCTCGCCCCACCCGGCCGCCTTCACCGACGACGTGATCGCGGCGATGGCCGAGACCCCGAACGTGATGCCGTCGCTGCACATGCCGCTGCAGTCCGGCTCGGACGCGGTGCTCAAGGCGATGCGGCGGTCCTACCGCAGCCAGAAGTTCCTCGGCATCCTCGACCGGGTCCGCCAGGCGATCCCGGAGGCCGCCATCACCACCGACATCATCGTCGGGTTCCCGGGTGAGACCGAGGCCGACTTCCAGGCCACCCTCGACGTGGTGGAGCAGTCCCGGTTCGCGGCGGCCTTCACGTTCCAGTACTCGATCCGCCCGGGCACGCCGGCCGCCACCATGCCCGACCAGGTGCCCGCCGAGGTCGTGCAGGAGCGCTACGAGCGCCTGGTCGACCTGGTCGGACGGACGGCGCACGCCGAGAACCAGGCCCTGCTCGGCAGGCGGGTCGAGGTGATGTTCGCCGACGGAGAGGGGCGCAAGGACGCCGCGACCGCGAGGATGTCGGGCCGGGCCCGGGACAACCGGCTGGTCCACGTCGCGGTGCCGGAGGATCCGGCGACGCGTCCGCGTCCGGGCGACTTCGCCGAGGTCGAGGTCACCTACGCCGCACCGCACCACCTCAATGCGGACGGCGGGCTGCTGTCGCTGCGCCGCAGCCGCGGCGGCGACGCCTGGGAGTCGCGCCAGGCCCGGCCCGAGGCCCCTGCGGCCCGGCCGGTCGTCGGACTCGGGATGCCGGCCCGCGCGTCCGGTTGACGAGCAAAGACCAGGGGGCCGGCTCAGTGCCGGCCCCCTGGCTGTTCGTTGTCAGATCGGTCGAAGCACCCGGCCGCACGCGGCGCGGGGGTCGACGTCAACCTGGCGGTTCAGGAAAGTCCTGCGCCCGGTGTGTGCCATGGACAGGCCCGGGATCAGGATCCGCCGGTCATCGACCGGGATCGATGTCCTGGCTGATCGCGTCCGTGTGGTCCGCAATGGCACCCTTGATCTGGTCAACGATCTCCATGCGCACCCCCTTTCTCTCCCGACGCCAGGAGACCCTCTCCAGGCTGTCCCTCAGTTGTACCCCGGCGGTCAACCCCTGCCAAGGCGGATCGACAGGCGAGCACCCGGCAGAATGGACCCGATGAGCGAGCTCCCGGTCCTGGTCGTGAACGGCCCCACCGCCAGCGGCAAGACCGCGGTGGCGGTGGCGGTCGCGCACCTGCTTGCCGATCGGGTGCCGGCCGAGGTGGTCAACGCCGACTCGATGCTGGTGTACCGCGGCATGGACATCGGCACCGCCAAACCGACGATCGCGGAGCGGGGCGGCGTCCCGCACCACCTGATCGACATCATGGAGGTGACCGAGACCGCCAGCGTCGCCGCCTTCCAGCAACTCGCCCGGGAGGCGATCCAGGACTGCCGTTCCCGTGGGGTCATCCCGATCGTCGCCGGTGGCTCGGCGCTGTACATGCGCGCGATCCTCGACGAGTTCGAGTTCCCCGGCACCGATCCGTCCGTCCGGGCCCGGTTGGAGGCGGAACTGGCCGAGGTCGGCGCAGCCGAGTTGCACGCCCGGCTGGCGCGCCTGGCGCCCGAGGCGGCGGCTGGGATCCTGCCGGGCAACGGCCGTCGGATCGTGCGTGCGCTGGAGGTGATCGAGCTGACCGGTTCCTTCACCCCGGCGCTGCCGGCCGAGCGCTACGCCCTGTCCGGGGTGGACCAGTTCGGCCTGACGCTGGACCGCGCCGACCTGGACGAGCGGATCGAGGCCCGGGTCGAACGGATGTGGCGCGACGGCTTCGTGGACGAGGTCCGCGGGCTGCTGCCACGCGGCCTGCGCCAAGGCCGGACGGCGTCCCGCGCGCTGGGCTACCGCCAGGTGCTGGACCACCTCGACGGCGCCTGCAGCGAGGCGGAGGCAAAGGCAGCGACCGTCAGCGGTACCCGGCGGTTCGCCCGCAAGCAGCTCGGCTGGTTCCGTCGCGACCCGCGGATCACCTGGCTCCCCGCCGACGGCGGCGCCGCCCGGGCGATCGCGGCAGTCGCGCGGAGTAGGCTCGACCAGATACCGAGGAGGGTCGATGCGTGAGCTCGCATTCGCCAAGGGGCACGGCGCCCGTAACGACTTCGTGCTGTTCGCCGACCCCACCGGTGAGCTCGACCTGACCGACCGCCAGGTCGCCGGGATCTGCGACCGCAGAGCCGGGATCGGTGCCGACGGGGTGTTGCGCGCCGTCCGCGACCCTGAGGGGCTGTGGTTCATGGACTACCGCAACGCCGACGGTTCGGTGGCGGAGATGTGCGGCAACGGGCTGCGGGTCTTCCTGCGCTTCCTCGCCACCGAACGGCTCGCCGACGGGGACACCGTCACGGTTGCCACCCGGGCCGGACGGCGCACCGGACGCTTCCTGGCCGATGGCCGGATCGCGGTCACGATGGGCCGGGTGGGGGTGGCCGAGGACCGTCCGCAGGTCCGGGTCGGCGATCGAGCCTGGCAGGGCGTCCCGGCCGACGTCGGCAACCCGCACGTGGTCAGCATCGTCTCGGACGCCGGCGAACTCGACGGGCTCGATCTGTCCCGCGCTCCCGAGGTCCCCGCGGGCCGGTTCCCGCAGGGGGTGAACGCCGAATTCGCGCTGGTCGAGGCACCCGGGCGGGTGAGGATGCGGGTGCACGAACGCGGCTCGGGAGAGACCTGCGCGTGCGGAACCGGGGTCGTCGCCGTTGCCGTCGTGGCCGGCGGAGCGGTCCCCGGCGGGCCCGCCGTGGTCGTGTCGACGCCCGGCGGAGACCTGGAGGTCAGCCTCGACGAGGCGGGCGAGGCCACCCTCACCGGCCCGGCCGTGCTGGTGGCACGCGGGTCGCTCGATCTGGAGGTGATTGGTTCATGACGCAACCCGACTGGGACGACGAACTCGACCCGGACGGTGACCAGCTCGACCTTGAGGAACGCAACTCGCTGCGCCGGGTGGCAGGCATGTCGACCCAGCTGGCCGACATCACCGAGGTCGAGTACCGCGAGCTGCAACTCGAACGGGTGATCCTGGTCAGCGTCTGGTGGACCGGCAGCGAGGTGGACGCCGAGAACTCCCTGGCCGAACTGAAGCTGCTGGCCGAGACCGCAGGCTCGCAGGTGCTGGACGGCCTCGTCCAGCGCCGCAAGCACATCGACCCGGCCACCTTCATCGGCCGCGGCAAGGTCGACGAGTTGCGGCAGGTGGTGATCGGCACGGGCGCCGACACCGTGATCTGCGACGGCGAACTCGAACCAGCACAGCTGCGCAACCTCGAGGACCGGGTCGGGGTGAAGGTGGTCGACCGGACCGCGCTGATCCTGGACATCTTCGCCCAGCACGCCAAGAGCGCCGAGGGCAAGGCCCAGGTCGAGCTCGCCCAGCTGCAGTACCTGCGGCAGCGGCTGCGGGGCTGGGGCGGCAACCTGTCCCGCCAGGCCGGCGGCCGGGCGGCCGGCGGCGCCGGGATCGGCGGCCGCGGCCCGGGCGAGACGAAGATCGAGGTGGACCGGCGCCGGATCAAGACCCGGATCAGCCAGCTGCGCCGGCGGCTGCGGGAGCTGGACGCCGTCCGGGAGACCGAGCGGTCCCAGCGGCGCCGCAACCAGGTCCCGGCCGTGGCCATCGTCGGCTACACCAATGCCGGCAAGTCGTCCCTGCTGAACCGGTTGACCGGGGCCGGGGTCCTGGTGGAGGACGCCTTGTTCGCCACCCTGGACCCGACCACCCGGCGGTCGCAGACCACCGACGGCCGGCTGTTCACCCTGACCGACACCGTGGGCTTCATCCGCCACCTGCCCCACGACCTGGTCGAGGCCTTCCGCTCCACCCTGGAGGAGTCGGTGGCCGCCGACCTGCTGCTGCATGTGGTGGACGGCTCCGACCCGGACCCGTTCGGCCAGATCGCGGCCGTCCGCCAGGTGCTGTCCGAGATCGGCGCCGCCGGCGTCGCCGAGCAACTCGTCGTCAACAAGATCGACGCCGCCCACCCCGACGCGCTGCTGGCGCTGCGCGGTTCCCACCCCGACGCGGTCTTCGTCTCTGCCCGCACCGGCGAGGGGATCGACGAGCTGCGGGAGCGGATCGAGCAGCGGCTGCCACGCCCCGAGGTGGAGGTGCGGGCCATGGTGCCCTATGACCGCGGCGACCTGATCAACCGGATCCACCAGTCCGGTGAGTTCCTGTCCACTGAGCACACCGCGGACGGCACCCTGGTCGTGGCCCGGGTGAACTCCGACCTGGCCGGTGAACTGGCCCGGTACGCCGCAGCCCAGGAGCGCTGACCTGAGCGAGCAGGTGGCGGTCGCCGTCCTGGCGGAGGCGGTCAAGGCGATCGGTGGTGCGCAGCGCGCCGGGCAGCAGCAGATGGCCGCCGAGGTCTCGCGAACCCTGAGTGAGGGGGAGCACCTGCTGGTCCAGGCCGGCACCGGCACCGGGAAGTCGCTGGGCTATCTCGCCCCGGCGCTGGCACATCTGGCCGACCACCCCGACCACCGGGTCGTGATCGCCACGGCGACGCTGGCGCTGCAGGCCCAGCTCGCGAACCGGGACATCCCGGCCGCGGTGGCGGCCTGCCGGGAGGTGACCGGACGCACGATCAGCCATGCCGTGCTCAAGGGCCGCAGCAACTACGCCTGCCTGCACCGGGTGCGGGACGGCAGTGGCCTGGAGCAGCAGGGCACCCTGCTGGGTGGTGCCGAACTGGTGGAGGCCGTAGCGGCCTCCGGCGCCGACGCGACCAGCGTGCTGGGCGCCCAGGTCGTGGCGCTGCGGGAATGGGCGGAGGCCGAGGCCGCCGGCGGCGGACTGGCCGACCGCGACGATGCGCCGAGTCACAGCCCGGCGGCGTGGGCGCAGGTGTCCGTGCCCGTCCGGGAGTGCCTGGGGGTCTCCAACTGCCCGTTCGGGGCCGAGTGCCTGGTGGAGAAGTCCCGGGAGAAGGCGCGGTCGAGCCAGGTGGTGGTGACCAACCACGCCCTGTTGGCGATCGACGCCCTGCACGGCGGCAGCGTGCTGCCCGAGCACCAGCTCGTTGTGATCGACGAGGCCCACGAACTGGTGGCCCGGGTGACCGGTGCCGCCTCCCACGAGCTCAGCCCCCAAGGTGTGGAGCGCGTGGCGCGCCGCTGCCTGCCCTGGCTCACCGACGAGACCGGCGCTGCGCTGCTGGACGCCGCCGACGTGCTCACGGAGGCGCTGGACGCCACCGAGCCTGGCCGGGTCGAGGACCCCGACGCCGCGATCGTGGCGGCCTTCCGGGTGGTGCGCGACGCCGCCCGGGCTGCCGTGTCCGGGATGGCGGGGGCGGACGACCCGGAGGCGACCCAGGCGGCCGCCGCCGTTAAGGAGGTCTTCGACGTCGCCGAGCAGATGGCAGCGCTCAACCAGTACGACGTGGTCTGGGTGGGGGAGCGGGAACGCTTCGGCAGGCAGGCCTACCAGGCCCCGCTCAGCGTCGCCGAGCTGATCCGGGACCGGATCCTCGGGGAGGTTCCGGGGGTGCTCACCTCGGCCACCTTGAAGATCGGGGGAGACTTCGCCGCGGTCGCCCGCAGCCTCGGCCTGGGTGGGCAGGACTGGCGCGGGGTCGATGTGGGCTCACCGTTCGACTACCGCCGCCAGGGGATCCTCTACATCGCCCGCCACCTGGCGCCGCCCCACCGCGACGGCATCAGTCCGGACGCGCTGACCGAGATCGCCGAGCTGGTCTGGGCGGCCGGCGGCCGAACCCTGGGCCTCTTCGCCTCGCAGCGCTCTGCCGAGGCCGCGGCGCGCTACTGCCGCGCCGAGCTGCCGGAGGCCACCATCTTGTGCCAGGGCGATCGGCAGCTCTCCGAACTCACCCGCGAGTTCGTCGCTGACCCGGCAGCCAGCCTGTTCGGCACCCTCTCGCTGTGGCAGGGGATCGACGTACCGGGGGAGACCTGTGAACTGGTGATCATCGACAAGATCCCGTTCCCGCGGCCCGACGACCCACTGATGCAGGCGCGGCAGCGAGCCGTGGCGGAGGCCGGGGGAAACGGCTTCATGTCGATCGCGGCCACCCATGCCGGCCTGCTGCTGGCCCAGGGCTCGGGCCGGTTGATCCGGACGCTGACCGACCGCGGCGTGGTCGCCGTCCTGGATCCCCGGCTGGTTACGGCCCGGTACGGGAGCTTCCTGCGCGCGTCCATGCCCGACTTCTGGACGACCACCGACCGCGAGACCGCGGTCGGTGCGCTGCGGCGGCTGCGCGAGCCCTGAGCCCGGGACTACACCCGGCGCAGGACGGCGACGACCTTGCCCAGGATGGAGGCCTCGTTGCCGTCGATGGGCTCGTAGGCCGGGTTGTGCGGGAGCAGCCAGACCTGGCCCGGCGTCCGCTTGAAGGTCTTCACGGTTGCCTCGTCACCGAGCAGGGCCGCGACGATGTCGCCGTTGTCGGCGGTCGGCTGCTGGCGCACCACAACGAAGTCGCCGTCACAGATGGCGGCGTCGATCATCGAGTCACCGCGCACCTCGAGCAGGAAGAGGGTGCCCTCGCCGACCAGTTGGCGGGGCAGGGCGAACACGTCCGAGACCGACTCCTCGGCCAGGATCGGGCCGCCGGCGGCGATCCGGCCCAGGATCGGCACATGGACCGCGGGAGCGGCGAAGTCGTTCTCACCGGTCTCGTCGTGACCGGTCTCCAGCGCCGGCCGAACGGGGGCCAGCGAACCGGGCAGCCGGACCTCCATCGCCCGCGGCCGGTTCGGGTCGCGGCGCAGGTAGCCCTTCGCCTCCAGCACCTTGAGCTGGTGGGCGACCGAGGAGGAGGAGGCGAGCCCGGCCGCCTCGGCGATCTCACGGATGCTCGGCGGGTAGCCACGGGTCTCGATCGTGTCGCGGATCACCTGCAGCATCTTGCGCTGGCGGGGAGTCAGGCCGTCGGCGTCGGCCGGGCCCTCGGGGAACTCGCTCAGGGTGCTGCCGATCTGGGCGGCGATCTCCTCCCGGCGGGGACGCCCGCGACGGCGCGGGGTGGGGCTGGGCTGGGGGGTCTTTGCGGCCATGTCGTCACCGTAGGGTGTGCGGGGCACGGAATCAAACACCTGTTCGACGTGTCGCGCAGGTGCCGGACAAGTTCTGTCAGTGCCGGGTGCTGGACTGTTCCCAACGACACGCCGAGAACAGATGTTCGAATAGCCTTGCCGGTCCGGCCGATCCGGGCTAACAATGTATCGAACAGATGTTCGACTACCGCGAGGAGCCACGATGAGCGCCCTGTTGATCGACCTGCCGCTGGCCGAACTGCCGACCCCGGCCGGCGGGCGTCGCTGGATGCACGTGGTGCCCGATCCGGCGGCCGAGGTGACCGCGCAGGTCCGCCCGCTCCCGCAGGTTGCGCCGGCTGCGCCGTCGGCCCGGCCGGTGTCGCAGGCCCGGCCACTCCCGCAGGTCCGGCCACTCCCGCAGGTCCGTCCGCCCCAGGGTCGGGCTGCCGCTGCCGCGGCGCCGCTGCGGCTCACCAGGCGTGGGCTGGCGGTGGTGGTCGGCGGGTTCACCCTGGTGATGATGACCGCCCTCGTCGTGCTGGTGCTGGGCTTCCTGGCCGTCAGCAACGAGCCGATCGTCACCTCGCTGCCGCTGAACTGAGGCCGACCGCCGCGCGGGTGTGGCTGGTTCATCACGGATCGCGGCGCGGGTCGCAGGTGACGTCCGACCGCCGCGCGCGCGGCTGGTTCACGTGCGCCCACTGGCTGTCCGCTGTGGGCGCAGAATCCCCGGACACGCCGTGTGAGAACTGCTCTTGCCTAGACGACGCCGTCGGCATAAGGTCTATATCTAGTAGTTACAAGCCTGTGGTTCGTCCACAGATAGTGGTTCTTTACCCACAGTCATCCACAGCTTCGTCCACAGCGCCGGTGAGAGGAGAGTCATGTTCTGTCCCTACTGCCGCCACACCGACAGCCGGGTCCTCGACTCCCGTGTCGCCGAGGACGGCTCCAGCATCCGGCGGCGCCGACAGTGCCCCGAGTGCGAACGCCGCTTCACCACCCTGGAGCAGATGCAGCTGGTTGTGGTGAAGCGGTCCGGCGTCGTCGAGCCCTTCTCCCGCGAGAAGGTGATCCACGGCGTCGCCAAGGCCTGCAAGGGCCGTCCCGTCACCGAGGACGACCTGGCGCGACTCGGCCAACAGGTCGAGGAGTCGCTGCGGGCCGCCGGCCAGGCCGAGATCCCGGCCAACGAGGTCGGCCTGGCCGTCCTGGGACCGCTCCAGAAGCTGGACCCGGTCGCCTACCTGCGATTCGCGTCGGTCTACAAGCACTACCAGTCGGTCGAAGACTTCGAGGCCGAAATCGAGAACCTCCGGGCCACCTCGCTCGCGGCCCACTGACCCACCCTCTCCCTCCTCCATCCCGAAAGGCAGCACCATGACCGAGACCGTGAAGGCCACCGCACGCGGTGGGCGCAAGGCCGCCGGCGGCCTGACCATCCCGCGCACCTTCACCACGGCGGGGGTGCACCCCTACGACCAGGTGACCTGGGAGCAGCGCGACGTGGTCCAGACCAACTGGAAGACCGGGGAGGTGGTCTTCGAGCAGCGGGGGGTGGAGTTCCCCGATTTCTGGAGCCTGAACGCCTCCACGATCGTCACCACGAAGTACTTCCGTGGCGCGGTCGGCACCCCGGCGCGCGAGGCGAGCCTGCGCACGCTGATCGACCGCGTCGTGAAGAAGTACCGCCAGGCGGGCGAGGAGAACGACTACTTCGCGACCCCCGGCGATGCGGAGATCTTCGAGCAGGAGCTGACCTGGCTGCTGCTGCACCAGTACTTCAGCTTCAACTCGCCGGTGTGGTTCAACGTGGGCACCCACAGCCCGCAGCAGGTCAGCGCCTGCTTCATCCTGAGCGTCGACGACTCGATGGACTCGATCCTGAACTGGTACAAGGAGGAGGGCTTCATCTTCAAGGGCGGCTCCGGCGCCGGCCTGAACCTGTCCCGGATCCGGTCCAGCAAGGAGCTGCTCTCCTCGGGCGGCACGGCCTCCGGCCCGGTCTCCTTCATGCGGGGCGCCGACGCGTCGGCCGGCACCATCAAGTCCGGCGGCGCCACCCGGCGGGCGGCGAAGATGGTCGTGCTGGACGTCGACCACCCCGACATCGAGGAGTTCGTCGAGACCAAGGCGCGGGAGGAGGACAAGATCCGCGCGCTGCGTGACGCCGGCTTCGACATGGACCTGGGCGGCAAGGACATCGTCAGCGTCCAGTACCAGAACGCCAACAACTCGGTGCGGGTGACCGACGAGTTCATGCAGGCCGTGGTGGACGGCACCGAATTCGGCCTGCGGGCGCGGATGACCGGTGAGGTCATCGAGACCATCGACGCCCGCGACCTGTTCAACAAGATCGCCAAGGCGGCCTGGGAGTGCGCCGACCCCGGCTTGCAGTACGACGACACGATCAACGCCTGGCACACCAACCCCGAGACCGGCCGGATCACCGCGTCGAACCCGTGCTCGGAGTACATGAGCCTGGACAACTCCTCGTGCAACCTGGCCAGCCTCAACCTGATGAAGTTCCTGCGCGAGGACGACACCTTCGACACCGCGAGCTTCACCCGGGCGGTCGAGCTGGTCATCACCGCGATGGACATCTCGATCTGCTTCGCCGACTTCCCGACCGAGCCGATCACCCAGACCACCCGTGACTACCGCCAGCTCGGCATCGGCTACGCCAACCTCGGCGCCCTGCTGATGGCGCTCGGCCGCGGCTACGACACCGAGTCCGGACGCGCTCTGGCCGCCGCGATCACCTCGCTGATGACCGGCGCCGCCTACCGCCGCTCGGCCGAGCTCGCCGCGGTGGTCGGCACCTATGCCGGCTACCCGCGCAATGCCACCGCCCACCAGCGGGTGATGCGCAAGCACCAGGCCGCCAATGACGACCTGCGCCGCTTCGACGGCATGGACGCGGCGATCCACGACGCCGCGACCGCCGAGTGGGAGCAGGTGGTCAAGCTGGGCGCCCGCAACGGCTTCCGCAACGCCCAGGCCTCGCTGCTCGCCCCGACCGGGACCATCGGCTTCATGATGGACTGCGACACCACCGGCATCGAGCCCGACTTCTCCCTGGTGAAGTTCAAGAAGCTCGTCGGCGGCGGCTCGATGCAGATCGTCAACCAGACCATCCCGCGGGCGCTGAAGAAGCTGGGCTACCAGGCCGAGCAGATCGAGGCGATCGTCGCCTACATCGCCGAGCACGGCCACGTGATCGACGCCCCCGGCCTGCGCACCGAGCACTACGAGGTCTTCGACACCGCGATGGGCGCCCGCGCGCTCAAGCCGATGGGCCACGTGCGGATGATGGCGGCCACCCAGCCGTTCCTCTCCGGCGCCATCTCCAAGACCGTCAACCTGCCCGAGACGGCCACGGTCGAGGAGATCGAGGACGTCTACATGCAGTCCTGGAAGCTCGGCCTGAAGGCGACGGCCGTCTACCGCGACAACTGCAAGGTCGGCCAGCCCCTGGCCGACGGCGGCGGCAAGGCCAAGAAGGACGC
>JAEZHJ010000201.1 GCA_023436925.1 Actinomycetes bacterium | reverse complement strand
GGCGGCCTGACCGAGGCGCTGGCCGAGCCGGGGGAACTGGTCGGCAGCGGCACCTTCGAAGGCGTGGAGCACCGCGTCGAGCGGGTCAGCGACCCCGCCCGGATCGCCGCCATCGCGGCCGTGATCGCCGCCGACGACGTCCTGATCGCCGACGGCCACCACCGCTACGGGGTGTCCCAGCAGTACCGCGACCAGGTCCGTGAGGCCACCGGACGCACCGACACCGACGCCGAGTACACCCTGACCTTCATCAACGAGCTGGTCGACGACCAGCTCAGCATCGAGGCCATCCACCGGGTCTACACCGGGATCAGCCTGGAGCAGTTGCGGGCCGACCTGGCCGCCACCTTCGACCTCGAGCCGGCCCCCGCCGCCGGGCCCGGGCTGCTGGCCGCCATGGTCGAGCTCGGCCGGCTCGTCCTGGTGGCGCCGGACGGCAGCACCACCTGGCTGATCCCGAAGCCGGGCGCCTTCGACGGCGTCCGGGACCTCGACGGCGCCTACCTGGAGCACGCCCTGGCCGACTCGGCGGCGTCGGTCGACTACCAGCACGGCCTGGACGAGCTGGTCGAGCTGGTCGGCTCCGGGGCGGTGACCGCCGGCGTCCTGATCCGTCCCACCTCGCTGGCCGAGATCCGGCGGACGGCGCGGGAGGGCCTCCTGATGCCCCCGAAGTCGACCTTCTTCACGCCGAAGCTGCGCACCGGGCTGGTGATCCGCCCGACCGCCGAACTGCCCGCCTGAGCCGGGCGTCCGGGCCGCCTGCGGCTGGCCGGATGACCACTGCTTCCACCCGGGCGTGGGAGTCCTTGCGGAGCCCGCACGGATCTCGCCAAACCCGCCCGCGACTAGGCAGGCAGCAGCTAACGTGGGAGATGTACCAAGCCACGTCCCCGCGAGGAGAAGTATGTCCCGGATTGAAAACGCAGCCTTCCGCAGCAAGGTCACCACCGCTGAGGAGGCAGCGAAGCTGATCAAGCACGGCATGAATGTCGGCTTCTCCGGGTTCACCGGCGCCGGGTACCCCAAGGAGGTGCCGGTCGCGCTCGCCGCGCAGATCAAGGAGGCCCACGACCGCGGCGAGGAGTTCAAGATCGGGATGTGGACCGGCGCGTCCACCGCCCCCGAACTGGACGGCGCCCTGGCCGAGGTGGACGGCGTCGCCTTCCGCACCCCGTACCAGTCCGACCCGATCATGCGGGCCAAGATCAACGACGGCACCTCGGAGTACTCCGACATCCACCTGTCCCACCTCGCCCCGATGGTGTGGGAGGGCTTCCTGGGCAAGCTCGACATGGCCGTGGTCGAGGTGACCGCGATCGCCGAGGACGGCGAACTGGTCCCCTCCAGCTCGGTCGGCAACAACAAGACCTACCTGCAAGAAGCCGAGCAGATCATCCTCGAGGTGAACTCGTGGCAGAGCCGCGACCTCGAGGGCATGCACGACATCTACTACCGGGCGGCGCTGCCCCCGAACCGGCTGCCGGTCCCGCTGACCCACCCCGGTGACCGGATCGGCCAGCGCAACTTCCGGGTCGACCCGAAGAAGGTCGTCGCGGTCATCGAGACCGACGATCCCGACCGGAACACGCCGTTCAAGCCGCTGGACGACGACTCCCGCGCGATCGCCGCCCACCTGCTCGACTTCCTGGCCAACGAGGTCAAGCACCACCGGCTGCCGAAGAACCTGCTGCCGCTGCAGTCCGGTGTGGGCAACATCGCCAACGCCGTGCTGGCCGGCCTGCTGGAGGGCCCCTTCGACTACCTCACCTCCTACACCGAGGTGATCCAGGACGGCATGGTCGACCTGATCGACTCCGGCAAGATGACGATCGCCTCGGCGACCGCCTTCTCGCTCAGCCCGGAGTACGCCCAGACCATGAACGACAAGGCCAAGGAGTACCGCAGCAAGATCATCCTGCGGCCCCAGGAGATCTCCAACCACCCCGAGATGATCCGCCGCCTGGGCGTCATCGCCTGCAACGGCATGATCGAGGCCGACATCTACGGCAACGTGAACTCCACCCACATCATGGGTTCGCGGATGATGAACGGCATCGGCGGCTCGGCGGACTTCACCCGCAACGCCTACATCTCGGCCTTCGTCACCCCGTCGGTGGCCAAGGGCGGCGCGATCTCGGCGATCGTCCCGATGGTCTCCCACCACGACCACACCGAGCACGACGTGCAGGTGCTGATCACCGAGCAGGGCCTGGCCGACCTGCGTGGCCTGTCCCCCAAGCAGCGGGCCAAGAAGATCATCGAGAACTGTGCGCACCCGGCGTACCGTCCGATGCTCCAGGAGTACTACGAGCACTCGCTGAAGGTCGCCAACGGGCTGCACACCCCGCACGACCTGCGGCAGGCCCACTCCTGGCACCTCCGCTTCCTGGAGACCGGGACGATGCTCCCCGCCTGACCGGCAGCTTCGAAGGGCCGATCCGCACCCGCGGGTCGGCCCTTCGCCGTCTCCCGGCACACGGGGACGGTTCTCCCGCACACGGGGACGGTTCTCCCGCACACGGGGACGGTTCTCCCGCACACGGGGACACACCCGTCGACCGCGGACGGGCCACGCTCAGCCCAGCAGCAGGGCCCGCAACTCCTCGACGGTGGTGGCGACCGCGGTCGGCCCCGCGGCGGCCAGCGCCTCGGCGTCCCCGGCCCCCCAGGTGACCGCGATGGCGTCCAGCCCGGCCGCACGGGCGGCCTGGACGTCCACCACCGCGTCACCCACATAGACCGCCGAGCCGGGCGAGCCGCCCAGGCGAGCCAGGGCGAGCAGCAAGGGCTCGGGGTTGGGTTTGTGGACCTCGGTGTCCTCCAGCGCCACCGTGACGGGCAGCCGGACGCCGGCCAACTGCGCACTCTCCACCGCGGCGTCGCGGCCCTTGGAGGTCGCGATCCCGGACGTGATCCCCGCCGCGGCGAGGTCGTCGATGAGCTCGGGTATGCCGGGGTAGCTGGCGACCAACCGGTGCGCATTGGCCCGATTCCAGGTGCGGTAGGTCTCCACCAGCTCACCCGCCCGGCTCGGCCAGTGCTCCCCGAAGGTCGCCCAGAGTGTCCGGCCGATCCAGCCGCGCACCTGCTCCGGATCGGCGCGGTGTCCAAGGACCTTATTCAGCGCGTGATCATAAGAAGCCATAATGAGGGCGACAGTGTCGGCTACTGTCCCGTCCAGATCGAACAGGACGTACGGCCAGCGAGCAGTTACCACCCTGTCACCATAGGGGAACAGTCCGGGGGGAGAACTATGGAAGGCAAGCCGAGAGGCCGAAGGCCGGGGAACTCAGACACCCGGCAGTCCATCCTGACCGCTGCGCTGACGCTCTTCTCGCGCTTCGGCTACGACAAGGTCTCACTGCGGGCGATCGCGCGGGAGGCTGACGTCGACCCGGCGCTGATCCACCACTACTTCGACTCCAAGGCCGACCTGTTCAGCCGGTCGGTGCTCGACCTCGAGCTCAACGCCGAGGCGATGCTGCAGCGGATCATGACCGGCCCCACCGCCGAGATCGGGGCACGGGCCGTCCGAGAGTTCGCGCACACCTGGCACGATGACGGGGCCCGCGACCGGTTCACCGCGATGTTCCGGGCCTCGGTGAGCGACGAGGGCGCCCGCCGGCCGCTGGTGGAGTTCCTGAACCGCGAGATCTTCATGAAGATCGCCGCCGCCCAGGGCCACCCCAACGCCGCCGTCCGGGCGAACCTCGCGGTCTGCTCCCTGCTGGGGCTCGTTATGGGCCGCGACATCCTCGAGATCAGCTCGCTCGCCGCGCTGAAGGACGAGGAACTGGTCCGCGGCATGGGGCTGGCGCTGCAGCAGTACCTCGTCGAGCAGTGGTGAGCCGGCCGCTGCGGCCCAGCCCACCGCGTCAGGGACGACCGACCGACGCTGGCTAAGCTTGGCCCGTCAGGAGGTGGCATGACCGAGCCGGAGCAGCAGCGCGAGCCGCGCCCAGTTCCCGCGTCCGCACCCGCCGCGCCGACCGCCGCCGCACCGGGTTCCGCCCCGCAGGTCGAACCGGACGCGACCGCCGGCGCCGCAGATCCCGCCTCTGTTCCCGCGACCACCGCCGCGGATTCCGCCTCCGTTCCCGCGACCACCGCCGCGGATTCCGGCGGGATCGCCGCGATCGCCAGTTGGTCGGCCCCCTCCCCCGACGCCCGCCACAGCGTCGCCATCAGCCCACGCACCGGCGAGCCGACCCGGCTCGCGACGATCTGGGTCGCCACCGTGGCCAGCTACCTCGCCGTCGCGGTGGTCGGGGCCGCCACCATCTGGATCTACTGGGACGCCGTCGACCGGTTCGCCGAGGCCTCCTGGTTGATGGCCCAGTTCGACACCGCCCCGGGCTCCCTGGCCCGGGTGCTGCTGGCGGTGGCGGTGACCGCGATCACCCTGGTGGTCGGGACGCTGTCGGCGATCACCGGCTACTACGCCTACGACGGCCGCCGCTGGACGCGCTGGTTCGGCCTGGTCGCCTTCGGCGCCTCCCTGCTGGCGCTGATGCTGAACCCGCTGGCCTGGGCGGTCCCCGTACTGGCAGCGGTGGCAGCCGCCGCCTTGTGGCTGCCCCCCTCGACCCGCTACTTCGCGGCCTGGCAGGCGGTCCGCCGGCACGAGCCGGTCTTCTCCGAGCCGCCCGAGCACGTCGTCTACGGCCCGTTGCCGCGTTACCGCTGATCCCCCGCTACGGTGGCTGGGTGCCTACCGTCGACCGTCTGCTGAAGTCCCTTGGCAACTCCCTGGTGCGCGAGGCGCGCCGGGCGCTGCGAACCGCCACCCGTCCGCTCCCCCGCCCCTCAGCCGGGCGCCGGGCGCCGGCTTCGTCGCCGACCGGCTACCCGGGCGACTTCACGGGAGTTCCGGTGCTGTCCTACCAGCCGGTGCCGGACGACAACGCCGACCCCGGCGAGGTGGTCTGGGCGTGGGTGCCCTACGAGGAGGACCACAGCCGGGGCAAGGACCGTCCGGTGCTGGTGGTCGGACGCGACGGGGCGTGGCTGCTGGCGCTGCCGATGACCTCCAAGGACCATGACCGCGATGCGCGGCAGGAGGCCGAACAGGGACGCTATTGGTGCGACATCGGCACCGGCGGCTGGGATCGCGAGGGCCGGCCGAGCGAGGTGCGGGTGAACCGCATCCTGCGGATCGACCCGACCGCCGTGCGCCGGATCTCGGTCCGGCTTTCCCCGGAGCGGTTCGAACGGGTTGCCCGCGAGGTCCTGCGGCACTACCGCTGAACGGGCTCCCGCGTGTGCTGCGCGGCACGCTGGCACCGGTGCGGCATGGGTGGCGCTAGTGGGCGGACCTCAGGCCCGGCCCCGTCCAGCACGCCAACCGGCTCCGGATGCGCCGAGGCCCGGCGGTCGACGAGTGCTCGTCGGCCTCCGGGCCCCGGTCAGGCTGCTGTGTGATCAGCGAGCGCGGATGTTGGTCGCCTGCATCCCGCGCTGGCCGCGCTCGGTGTCGAACTCGACCTGCTGGCCCTCGAAGAGGTCGCG
>JAEZHJ010000178.1 GCA_023436925.1 Actinomycetes bacterium | reverse complement strand
GTGCGGGCGCGTTGCTCGGGGTCGCGGACGCTGCCCTGCGGCACCGGGCCCATCGTGCCGGGGTCGTGGTGTTCGACGAGCAGGTCGCCACCCTCCCCGGGCTCGAGGTCGGCTGACGGGTCGGTGCCACGCACCCGCTCCCAGCCGCGCTTGACGACGGTGCTGACCCGCCGCGTGGTCCGGTCCAGGCCGGCGGTGTAGAGAGTGCCGGCGACCGCACCGACGATGCTGGCCAGGGCGGCGCCGATGATGGTGCCCGCAGTTCCCAGGGTGGATCCAAGATAGGCGGCCGTGGCGGCGGCCAACGCACTGCCGAGGAGTTGGGGGAGGGAGAACTGGACCTTGACCGGCTCGCTGCCGTCGGTGTCCTCGTCCGCGCTCGGCGGTTTCGTCGTCTTGTCGTCCATACTGCTCCGTCGTCCGAGACTAGCCGCCCCGGGCAAGCCCGGAGGAGGTCAGGGCAGGATGCCGACCTGTTCGGCGATCAGCCGCGCGATCTGCCGGGACGCGTCCGGACGGGCCAGCCGCCGGCTGGCCTCGGCCACCGCCTCGCGCGCGGTCGGGTCGGCGACCCAGTGCCGCAGCACGGCGCGCGCATCGGCTGCCCTCGGCGCCCAGACTCCGGCGCCGCCTTCCACCACGTAGTCGACGTTGCCGTCCTCCTGGCCGGGCAGCCGGGAGTAGAGCACGATCGGCAGCCCGCAGATGAAGGACTCGCTGATGCTGCCGGGGCCGGCCTTGGTCACCATGATGTCGGCGGCCCGCATGAACTCGGGCATCTCGCGGGTGAACCCGTAGATGTGCGTCGGCAGCTTCCAGTCGACCGCCATCAGGTCCTCGCGGAGCGCCTCGTTGCGGCCGCAGACCACCACCAGGGTGGCCTCGAGGTCGTCCTCGTTGAGCGCCTTGGCGATCCGCTTCACCCCGCCGAGGCCGTCGCCGCCGCCGACCACCAGGATCACCGGACGGTCGGTGCGCCAGCCCTTCTTGCGGCGCCACTCGTCCCGGTCGTGCAACGGGGTGCGGAACCGCTCGCTGACCGGCAGGCCGACCACCCGCAGGTTGCCGGCCGGGATGCCGTACCGGATCGCCCGCTCGCGGGCCTGGGTGGTGGGCACCACGACGAGGTCGGCCCGGCGGTCGAACCAGAAGGCGTGGGTGGAGACCATGTCGGTGACCACGGTGATGAACGGCCGCGGCGCCTTGCGCATCGCCCGGGCCAGGTGGTTGTTCACCAGCGGGTGCACCGAGACGATCAGGTCGGCCGGGTTCTCCTGCACCAGGCGCTTGGCGGCCCGGCGCAGGTAGGGGTAGCTGAGGGTGGTGAGGGCGTCGGTCCGGGTGCGGCTGTTGGACACCTTGAAGGACAGCCCCCAGGCCTGCGGCACCCGCGACATCGGCGGGTAGATCTCCGGCGCCTTGTTCAGTGGGGCCGGGTAGTAGTCGCGGAAGAAGTCGACCATGACGGGGTCGAACTGGCCCGGGAACTCCAGGTTGAGCGCCTCGATCAGCGCCTCGGTCGCCGAGCGGTGGCCACCGCCGGTGTCAGAGAACAGGAACAGGATGCGCTTGGCGCCCGATGTCCCCAACTCGCTCATCACCCCTCCGTCCGCCTACCGGCGGGTCTGCGTATCGCCCCAGCATCGCACGAAACCGAACCGGCGCCACGCCCTGGTGGCGCCGGCCGGGTCAGGCCTTGATGCCGATCTTGGTCTTCACCTGCGGCAGTTCGACGAAGGTCTTGCCCGGTGCCATCCGCAGCGGAGAGCCGTCCTCCAGGGTGAAGACGAACAGCGAGTCGACGTCCTTCTCCTTGCTCCAGGTGCCCTTCACGTACTTGCCGCCGTGGAAGTAGTAGAAGGTGCCCTTCTTGCCGCTGATGTCGTGGAACGGCTCGTGGTGGTCGAAGCGCTGCTTGGCCTGGATCACCAGGACGTTGTCGGTGGAGACCCGGGTGCCGTCCTTGAGCACGTGCTTGCCCCACGGCATCGAGCGCAGGTACTTGCCCTGCTTCTCGCTGTAGGAGTAGCCCATGTTGTAGGAGTCGCCCTTCTTCCACGGCACCGACACGGTCTTGGCGGCCTTGCCGGAGACCTCGGTGGAGGGCCGTTCGTCGCCGGTGGCGAACGGGAAGTACAGCACCTGCGGGGTGGTCGTGATCTTGCTCTGCTTGACCAGCTTCTTGGGGTGGCACAGCACCGCGCGGTCGTAGTACTTCTGGCCGTTGATGGTGCGCACCCGGGAGCCGTCGATCGAGTACGACCCGGTGCCCTTGGTCGCCATGTAGGTCTTGAGGTAGTCCAGGCCCTTGGCGTTCTTCTTGAAGTACTTCTTGGTCCAGCCCGCCGCGCCGGTGTTGCCGATGATCGCGTTCAGCGGGGACAGCAGCGGGATGTCGACCGGCCGGATGGAGCGGACCGGTCCCACGCTCGGGGCGTACTTGGAGTGGAACACCGGGACCAGCCGGGTGCCGCTCTGCAGCAGCGCGGCCGGGTAGCCGTCCAGTTGGACGAAGACGACGTCGGCGTCCTCGATGCCCACCTGCGGGTGCTCGCCCTTGTTGTCGGGCACCTTGACCGCCACCACCGCACGCTCGGCGTCGGCCGGGTCGTCCAGCAGTTCGCCGGTCAGCGGCCAGCGGGGCCGCGGGTCACCGGTCGGGGTGGGCGTCGGGGTCGGCGTGGGGGCGGCACTGGTGGGCTGCGAGGTCGGCCCGGCCGACGGGGTCGGCTCGGCCGTCGCCGGTGTGCAGCCGGTCAGCAGCGGTCCTGCCGCCGCCGCTCCGGCCAACCCGATGGCCCCCACCATCAGCGTTCGGCGACTCACCGACTCCATGACTCCACCTTCCAGTTGACGTGCCCGGGCCCCCCGGCACCGCGGTCAATCCTAAGTCCGGCGCTCCGGCGGGTCCGAACCGCGCCGGGGCCGTGACCGACTCTCAGGCTTCGGCCACCTCGTAGTCCATGCAGGCGCGCTCGGTGCGCACCTTGCCGATGAACCCGGCGACCGCCTGGTGCCGGGGGTGCACGACGTAGGCCTGCAGCGCCTCGGCCGAGTCGAACTCGCTGTACAGCACCAGGTCGTAGCTGTGTTCCAGCGGGTCGGCGCCGACCGCGACCTCGAGGCTGCGCATCCCCGGCACGAGCCCGGTCAGCCCGGCCAGCTCCTCCCGGGCGCGCTCCAGGTTGGTGGCCTTGTCGGCGCCCTCCGCCTGGTCGGCGAACTTCCAGAACACTATGTGCTTGATCACAAGCCGGATTCTCGCACGGCGGGGTACCGCTTGGTCAGTGATCGGTCCGGAACGCCGACGCTCAACGCTGGTCGGCGACCGAGGGTGGCCCGCCGGGCTGGCCCAGCCGGACCAGGTCGAGCAGTTCGTGCCAGGCCTCGATCTTCACCCGCTCCCGGCCACCGAGCCGGCCGCGTTCCTGTTCGGCGGCGTCGATCCGCTTCCAGTCCGCCAGGGTGGACGGAGTGAAGCCGCGTGCCGCGAGGGTGGTCATCAGGTCGGTCAGCCCGGACGGCTCCGCGGCGGCCAGGTCGGCGACCAGGTGGGCGACGGTCTCGGCGGCGTCGGCCTTGTTGGTACCGATCACCCCGATCGGGCCGCGCTTGATCCAGCCGACGGCGTACTCCCCGGGCCGGGGCGTGCCGTCCAGCTCGACCACCCGGCCCTCACGGTTGGGGATCCGTCCGGTGTCGGCGTCGAACGGCACCCCGGGCAGCGGGATGCCCCGGTAGCCGATCGCCCGCAGCACCAGCTGGGCCTCGATCGTCCGGAGCTCGCCGGTGCCGCCCACCCGGCCCGGACCGGCGGGGACGGTGCGCTCGACGCTCACCCGCTCCACCCGGCCGGCGCCGGCCAGTTCCACCGGGCGGTGCCAGAACAGGAAGTGCAGCCGGGCGCGAGCCTGCCCCACGTCGCGCTGCACGGCCTCGGCCAGCGCGGCGACGTTGGCCCGGGTGCGCCGGTCCAGGATGGTGGAGTCGATCGCGGCCAGGTCGACCCCGTCGAGGTCGACCGCGACCCCCGGGGTGTTGAGCAGCTCGCGCAACTCGGTGGTGGTGAAACTGGCGTGCTCGGGGCCGCGCCGTCCGACCACCCACACGTCCCTGACCCGCGCGGCGGCCAGCTCGGCGAGCACCGGGTCCGGCATGTCCGTCCCGGACAACATGCCGGGGCCCTTGAGCAGGATCCGGGCGACGTCGACGGCGACATTGCCGACGCCGGCGATGACGGCGGCGGTGACCCCGGCCAGGGGTTGCGGCTGTGCGTCGGGATGGCCGCAGTACCAGGCGACGAACTCGCGTGCCGAGCGGCTGCCCGGCAGGGACTCCCCGGGGATCCCCATCCGGCGGTCCTCGCTGGCGCCGGCGGCGTAGATGACGGCGTCGTAGGCGGCGGTGAGCTCGGTCACGGTGACATCGCGACCCAGTTCGACCAGGCCGAAGAACCGGACCCGGTCGGAATCGAAGACCCGGGCCAGCACGGTGGCGATCGACTTGATGCTGTCGTGGTCGGGGGCCACGCCGTAGCGCAGCAGCCCGAACGGGGCGGGCAGCCGGTCGAAGATGTCGACCTCGACCTCGAAGGGGGCGCTGGTGAGCAGGGCCTGGGCGGCGAACAGCCCGGACGGGCCGGAGCCGACCACCGCCACCCGCCGCGGCCTGGTCATGGCCGCCTCCCGGGCGGGACCTCACGCACCGCGACCAGCGTGGGGACCGGCTGGCGTTGTCCGCCGACATGGACCACCTCGTCGCCGTCGACCTGCAACTGGCTTCGGTACTGCTCCAGGGCCGCCACCACGGTGTCGCGGTACCGTTCGAGGTCGACCGCCCCGGGGTCGGCGGACGGGTCGGAGACGATCTCGAACCAGGCCGTCCCGGCCAGCGCGGCGGCCCGGCGGCCGATCCGGTGGCAGGCGACATGGTCGGGGTGGCCGTAGCCGCCGGCGGCGTCGTAGCTCACCAGCGCCTGCGCGCCGAACCACTCGGCGTAGCCGGCCAGGTCGGCTGCAGCCTCCGCGGGATCGGCCGCGGTGAGCGCGTCCGGCCCGGATTCGGGCGCGGCCCCGGCCAGGGTCTCGGTCAGCCAGACCATCCCGGAGTCGGTGTAGCGACGCGGCGGCAGTCCCGCCGATCGGGCCGGCGGCTGGCCGAGGAAGCTGTGGCGGTGGACGCCGAGGATCCCGAGCGCGGCGGACAGCTCACGCTCCCGCAGGGCGATCAGGTCCGCGGAGGTCACCCGGGTCTCGCCGCGCTCCCCGCGGGTCGCGGTGACGACGCCGACCTCGACACCGCGGGCGACCAGGTCGGCGATCAGCGTGCCGGTGGCCAGCGTCTCGTCGTCGGGGTGGGCGTGCAGGAAGAGCACCCGGTCGGCGGTGTCGAGGGCGGTCATGCCGGTGACCGCCCGATCAGGTCCTGGTAGACCGCGACCAGCCGCGCGGCGGCCCACGTCCACCCGAAGCGGCGGGCGTGCACCCGGGAGACGACGCCCATGCGGGCGAGCCGGTCGGGGTCGGTGAGCAGCAGCGTGATCGCCTCGGCCCAGTCCTGGGGGCGTCGGCTGTCCATCAACTGGCCGGTGACGCCGTGGGCGACCGCCTCCCGCAGCCCGCCGGCGGCGGCGGCGATCACCGGGGTGCCGCTGGCGGCGGCCTCCAGCGCGACCAGCCCGAAGGTCTCCGAGTGTGAGGGCACCAGCACCAGGCGGGCGGCGCGCATCAGCGCCGCGAGCACCGGACGGGGCTGGGGGCCGATGAAGCTCACCTGGCCGGCCAGGCCGAGTTCGTGGACCATCTCGTGCAACTCTGCCTCGTAGGCGGCGAAGTCCGCAGAGACGTCACCGGCGACCACGAGGTGGGGCCGGATCGCAGGGTCGACCCCCGCCATCGCACGGATCGCCAGGTCGGGACCCTTGAGCGGCTGCAGCCGGGCGGCGAACAGGACGAAGCCCTGGCCGGGGCGGATCGCCGGCAGCGGGGACAGCTCCGCGGGCCACGCCGGCTCCCCCGGACGCAGCGGACGGAAGAGTTCGTGGTCGACCCCGGGCGAGATCACGCAGACCCGTTCCGGATCGGCGCCGCAGCGATCGATCACGGTCTGCGCCTCGGCGGCGCTGATCGCGACCACCGCCTGGGACTCGCGGGCGACCAGTGCCTCCCCGGCGATCCGGGCCGGCGACTCGGGCGGCTCGCCGGCGGCCAGCGGGGAGCCGGGCGGGGCGGCCACGGAGTGGTAGCTCTGCACGTGCGGCGCCCGCCAGGCCCGGGCGTGCGGCAGCGCCGCCACCCCCGACATCCAGTGGTGGGAGTGGACGACGTCGTAGCGGCCCAGGCCGGCCAGGCCGGCGGAGAACTCCGGGATGTGCTGGTCGATCAGGCTCTTGGCCAGCGGCGCGGTCGGCCCCGCCGTCACGTGACGCAGCGTCACCCCGGGTGCCAGTTGCTCGGCGTCCGGCTCGTCGGGCGAGGCGCGGCGGGTGATCAGGTCGACGCTGTGGCCGAGTCGGGCCAGCGCGTCCGCCGTGGCGCGCTCGACCACGTTCAGGCCCCCGGCGTCTCCCGAGCCCGGCTGCGTGGCGGGGGAGGTGTGCAGGGACACGAAGGCGATCCGGAGCGGCACGCTGGCAGCCTAGCGCTGCCCCGCGACGCGGCCGGGGATGGTCGCGTCGCGTCCCGGCCCGGCCCATCGCCGGGCGCTAACGTGTCGTCCATGAGCCAGCCTGTCCGCCTGCACAACGACCGGGTGTCCGTGGAGATCCTCCCGCTGGGAGCCACCCTCCATCGCTTCGAGGTCAGGGGTCCGGACGGGAACTGGCGCAACATCGTGCTCAGCCGCACCGACCCGACCAGCACCGACGACTCCTACCTGGGCGCCACCGTCGGGCGGCTGGCGAACCGGGTCGGCGATGCCCGGGTGAGGATCGGCTCGGTCACCTACGACCTCGCCCCGAACGAGGGTGCCAACCAGCTGCACGGCGGGCCCGGCGGCTTCTCCGAGGTGGAGTGGCAGGTGGCCCGGGCCACCCCCGACCAGGTCGAGCTCCGGCTGGTCAGCCCGGACGGCGACCAGGGCTACCCGGGCACAATGCAGGTGACCGCGACCTACTCGCTGCTGGAGTCCGGCGCCGAGGTGGTCTACACCGCGACGACCGACGCCCCCACCGTGGTCAACCTGACCACCCACCCCTACTTCATCCTGGGTGACGCCACGATCGAGGACCACGTCGCCACCGTGGCGGCCGGCCGTTTCACCCCGACCCGCGACGACCTGATCCCGACCGGGGAGATCGCCCCGGTGGACGGCACCGGCCTCGACCTGCGCGCCGGCCGGCAACTCGGCGCAGCGATCGCCGCGGTCCGCGACGGGGGAATCGCCAACAAGGGCGGCATCGACCACAACCTGGTCGTCGACGGCGAGGGGATGCGCGAGCACGTCCGGCTCACCGGGCCGACCGGGCTGACCCTGGTGGTGCGCAGCGACGCCCCGGCGGTGCAGCTGTATACCGCCGAGCACCTCGGCCGGGCCGGTCTGGCGATCGAGCCGCAGGGCTTCCCGGACGCACCGAACCACCCCGGCTTCCCGCCGGTCGACCTGCTGCCCGGACAGGAGTACCGCGCCACGACGCAGTGGCTGATCGACTGACGCGGACATGAATCAGGCCCCGGGAAGTATGAGTTCCCGGGGCCCGACCCGGCGCCGGAGCGATGATCCGCGCCTTCCGAGAGGCTTCCGCACAGGCCCACTGACCGCATCACCGGCCCGATCCGATGGGCCGAAACCCACCGGGAAGCCTGGCCTCCCTCTCTCGGCTACCGGGCTGCCGGAGCAACCCGATGGCCTATTTCTAGTGATCCGGCACCAACCTGCGCAAGGGTCCGCAACGCGCCGGTTCCGCCGGTGCGGGCCGATCTCGGCGTGTCGTCGGCGTGTCCTGTGACGGCCGTGACGTGCGTTGTGGAGGAGACGCCTGCGGCATCTCGGATCATGAGACGGGGTCGTGGCCCTGGGCTGCCAGCGCCCGCTCGATGGCCGCGAGCATCGCCTGCGAGCCGGCCCGGATCACCTCGAGCTGGTCGGTGGGGATCGGCGGGATGATCGTGTGCAGCAGTTGGCCGAAGGTGGCGTCCACGCCGCTGGCCAGCCGGGCCGCATCCTCGGTCAGCGACAGCCGGCGGACCCGACGGTCCTGCGGGTCCTCCGTCCGCTCCAGCAGGCCCTTCTCCGCGAGCCGGTCGACCAGGCCGCTCGCGGTCGGGGCTGACACCCCGAGCCGGCGACCCAGCTCATGGACCGTGAGGCCGGGCTCGCGGGCGACCAGGGTGACCACCCGCATCTGCTGCATGGTGAGGTCGTGGGGCAGGTCCATCGGCCCCACCAGGTCCAGCGACCGGGCGTGAACCGCGTCACTGATCCGGAAGATCTCGGCTATCAGCCGGTCCCGCTCGGCATCGCCCGTCGGCGGCAGCTGCACCGGCATGTTCCTCCATTGGTGTTCGCTGGTTAGTCCCACGCTAACCGCTTCCACTGGTCACTACCATCTATCACAGGCTCGCCCCCGCAGCTTCGCCGGGGCCAAAGCCCCGCACCCCCGGGCGAAAGAGAGAAGCCGTGAGCCGCCTTACCAACCTGAGCCTGGCCCATCGGACGGTGGTGCTGCTGCTCGCCCTGCTCACCATCGGGGTCGGCGTCTACGCGGCGACCGCGCTGCGGCAGGAACTCATCCCGGCCTTCGACCTGCCCCGCGGGGCAGTCCTGACCGTGTACCCCGGTGCCAGCCCGGAGGTCGTCGAGGACGAGGTCTCCAAGCCGATCGAGGCGGCGGTCAAGGGGGTCGAGGGGATCACCACGGTGACCTCCACCAGCTCGAGCTCGGTCTCCCAAGTGAGTATGGAGTGGGAGTACGGCTACACCCCCGACGAGATCGCCGCGGACGTCCGGTCGGCGATCGAGCAGATCCGGGCGACGCTGCCCACCGATGTCGACCCCCGGGTGATCACCGGCAGCTTCGATGACATCCCGGTGATGATCCTGGCGCTGTCCTCCGACGCCGACGCCGAGACCGTGTCCCGCCAGGCCAAGGACACCGTCGTCCCGGAACTGAAGGGGCTGCCCGGCGTCCGCGACGTCACGCTCGCGGGGCAGGAGGCCCGCGAGGTGATCATCACCTACGACGAGGCGAAGCTGCGCGACCAGGGCGTGGACCCGGCGCTGATCGGCCAGCTGTTCGGCGCCAACGGGACCGCGATCCCCTCCGGCACGATCCGTACCGATGCGGTGAACCTCGACGTGCAGACCGGGACGACCTTCGCCTCCGTGAAGGACGTGGCCGGCCTGTGGCTGCAGGGCACCGACGGGCCGGTGCGCCTGTCCGACGTCGCGACCATCGCCGAGGAGCCCGTCCAGGCCACCACCATCTCGCGGGTGAACGGACGCCCGGCGCTCACCTTGTCGATCACCAAGACCGCCGGAGCCAACACGGTCAGCGTCGGCCATGAGGTCAACGCCGCTGTGGAGCGGCTCTCCGAGCAACTCGGCGGCGGGACGACGTTCGCCGTGGTCTTCGACCAGGCGCCCTACATCGAGCAGTCCATCGACGACCTGACGGTGGAGGGCGGCATCGGCCTGGCGATGGCGGTGCTGGTCATCATGCTGTTCCTGGGCTCACTGCGGCCCACCCTGATCACGGCGGTCTCGATCCCACTCGCGCTGCTGATCGCGCTGGCCGGGTTGTGGGTGAGCGGCTACACCCTCAACATCTTGACCCTGGGCGCCCTCACGGTCGCGATCGGACGGGTGGTCGACGACTCGATCGTGGTGATCGAGAACATCAAGCGACACCAGGCGATGGGCGAGACCGGCCGGGCGTCGATCATCGCCGCCGTCCGGGAGGTCGCCGGGGCGGTGACCAGCTCGACGCTCACCACGGTCGCGGTGTTCCTGCCGATCGGGCTGGTCGGCGGCCAGGCGGGCGAGCTCTTCCGGCCGTTCGCGCTCGCCGTCACGATCGCCCTGCTGGCCTCGCTGCTGGTCTCGCTGACGGTGATCCCCGTCCTGGCGTCCTGGTTCATGCGACCGACCGCCCGCCAGCTGGCCGACCCCGACGCCGAGGCGAAGGAGACGAACACCTGGCTGCACCGGGCCTACACCCCGGCCCTGGGCTGGGCGCTGCGGCACCGCGCGATCACCCTGCTGGTCGCGCTGGCGATCTTCGCCGGCACGATCGCGCTGACCCCGATGCTGAAGACCGACTTCATCGGCGCGATGGGCCAGGAGAGCCTGCAGATCTCGCAGAAGCTGCCGATCGGCACCGGGTTGGCGCAGACCGATGCCGCGACCCGGCGGATCGAGACGATCCTGGAGTCGACGCCACAGGTCGACACCTACCAGACCTCCATCGGAGGCTCGACCGCGGTCTTCCTGGGCCGCCAGGCCGACACCAACCAGGCGACCTTCACCGTGACCCTCCTGCCGGGCAGCGAACCGGCCGAGGTCGCCAGCCGGTTGCGGGAGCAGGTCGCCGACGCCGGTGAGGAGCTCGGCACCGTCGAGGTGGCCGTGGGCACCAACCAGGCCAGCCAGGTCGCGCTCTACGTCGAGAGTGACGACCCCGAGGCACTGGCGGCGGCCAACCAGCAGGTGCTCGACCTGATGACGTCCCTGCCCGACCTGACCAACCCGGCCAGCGACCTGAGCGCGGCCCGGGAACTGCTGCAGGTCGACGTCGACGAGGAGACAGCAGCCAAGAAGGGGATGACCCAGGCCGCGATCGGACAGGCGGTGGCCCGCGCCGTCCGCGGCCAGTTGCTCGGCAACCTGACCACGCCGGAGGGAACCCTGGAGGTCTACCTCCGCTCCCGCAAGCCGGTGCAGAACCTCGACGAGCTGCGTGACGTGGTGCTGCCGGTCACCCAGCGGATGACGATGGACGCCCGGCTCAAGGCGGCCGACAAGGTCACCGCACGCCAGGAGGCATTGGCCGACGATGCCCAGCAGCAGGCCGCGGACGCCTACGACGAGCAGGTATCGGCGCTGCGCAAGCAACGCCGTCAGGCGGTCGACGCCCAACGCGACCTGTCCCGACAGCTCGATCGGGCCAAGCGGGACCTGCGCCGCCTGCAGGGTCAGCTCGCCGAGGTGCCCCAACAGTGCGCGGTGCCGCCGGCCGACCCGACCCAGCTCGACCCCGACTGCTACCCGGTGACCGCGGGCGTCCTGCGACTCAGCCAGGAGCTGTCGGCCGCCGGCTCGCAGGTCGCCCAGCTCAGTGCGGGCCTGGCGCAGGCGCGCGCCGGGGTGAGCCAGCTGGACAAGCAGCTGGACGGACTGTCCGAGTCGCGCCGCGCGCAACTCGACGCCCAGTCCGAGCAGGAGCAGCTGGCCGATGACGCCAAACAGGCCCAGGAGGCCGAGGCGAAACCCGTCCGGCTCAAGGACGTGGCCGACGTCAAGCTGGTCGACGCTCCGGCCACCATCACCCGGGTGAACGCGATCCGCGCGGCGACGCTGACCGCGACCGCCGAGGGCGGCGACCTCGGAGCGACCACCACCGCGATCGAGCAGGGCATCGCCGGGCTCGATCTCCCCGACGGCGTCACCGTCCGGATCGGCGGGGTGTCCCAGCAGCAGCAGCAGTCCTTCGGGCAGCTGACGCTGGCGATGCTCGTCGCCATCGCCGTGGTCTACCTGATCATGGTGGCGACCTTCGGCTCGCTGCTGCAGCCGCTGATCCTGCTGGTGTCGGTGCCCTTCGCGGCGACCGGCGCGCTGGGGCTCTCCCTGGCCACCGACACCCCGATCGGGGTCCCCTCGATGATCGGGCTGCTGATGCTGATCGGCATCGTGGTGACCAATGCGATCGTGCTGATCGACCTGATCAACCAGAAGCGACGGGCCGGGGCCGGGATCGAGGAGTCGATCGCGGCGGGCGCCCGGCTGCGGTTGCGGCCGATCGTGATGACGGCCCTGGCGACCATCTTCGCGCTGATCCCGATGGCCCTCGGGTTCACCGGGGGCGGCGTCTTCATCTCGCGGCCGCTGGCGATCGTGGTGATCGGCGGGCTGGTGTCCTCGACGCTGCTGACCCTGATCCTGGTGCCGGTGCTGTACGACCTGCTGGAGAACTGGCGCAAGCGCCAGGCCGAGCGTCGGGTGGCGCGCCGGGAGGCCCGGCTGGCCCGCGCCCAGCCGGTCGCCGATGAACCGGGCGCGCCGGTGGCCGAGACCGCGGCGGTCGAGCCCGAGCGTCCCTGAGACGGCCGGCGGCGGCCCGGCCCCGCTGTCGGAGCGCGGTGGCAGAGTGGGGGCCGTGACGGCCGACGTCCTCGAGCGTTTCTCCGCGGCCACCCAGGCGTGGTTCCGGGGCAACTTCGACGCGCCGACACCGGCCCAGGCCGGCGCCTGGGAGTCGATCTCCACCGGGCAGCACGCGCTGGTCGTCGCGCCGACCGGGTCGGGCAAGACGCTGGCCGCCTTCCTGTGGGCGCTCGACCGGCTGGCCGCCGCCCCCGCCGAGGATCCGGCGACCCGGTGCCGGGTGCTGTACATCTCGCCGCTGAAGGCGCTCGCGGTCGACGTGGAACGCAACCTGCGGGCCCCCCTGGTCGGCATCGGGCACGCCGCCGGGCGGCTGGGCCTGCCCCGGCCCGAGGTGACCGTGGCCGTCCGCTCCGGGGACACCCCGCCCGAGGAGCGGCGGGCCTTCACCCGCACCCCGTCCGACGTCCTGATCACCACCCCGGAGTCGCTCTTCCTGTTGCTCACCTCGTCGGCCCGGGAGGCGCTGCGCGGGGTCGAGACGGTGATCGTGGACGAGATCCACGCAGTGGCCGGCACCAAACGAGGCGCCCACCTGGCCCTCAGCCTCGAGCGGCTGGACGCCCTGCTGCCGCGGCCGGCGCAACGGATCGGGCTGTCGGCCACCGTCCGTCCGGTCTCGGAGGTGGCCCGCTTCCTCGCCGGCGGCCGTCCGGTCGACGTGGTGGCACCGCCCAGCGAGAAGCGCTGGCAGCTCGATGTCGTGGTGCCGGTGCCAGACCTGGCCGCGATCGGTGACAGCACCGGCGACCTGAGCGGCCCGGCGACCTCCGACCCGTCCCGCACCTCGGTGTGGCCCCACGTCGAGGAGCGGATCCTCGACCTGGTGATGGCGCACCGCTCCACCCTGGTGTTCGCCAACTCGCGCCGACTGGCCGAGCGGCTCACGGCACGGCTCAACGAGCTGTGGTGGGAGCGCACCACCGGCGAGGCCCCGGTCGGGGTGGGCGGCGGCGGACCCGCCGCCCAGGTGATGGGTGCCGCCGGCCAGACCGCGGGCTGGCCGATCCGCTCCCCCGACGCCGAGCGGGTCAACCCCGGCGCCGCCCTGGGTGCCCCGGCCGTGGTCGCCCGCGCCCACCACGGCTCGGTCAGCCGGGAGCAGCGCGCCGAGATCGAGGACGCCCTCAAGTCCGGCCGGCTGCCGGCGGTGGTCGCCACGTCCAGCCTCGAACTGGGCATCGACATGGGGGCGGTCGACCTGGTCGTGCAGGTCGAGGCGCCGCCCTCGGTGGCCTCGGGCCTGCAGCGGGTCGGCCGGGCGGGCCACCAGGTGGGGGCGGTCTCCCACGGCGTCCTGTTCCCCAAGTTCCGCGGCGACCTGGTGCAGACCGCGGTGACGGTGGAGCGGATGCGGGCCGGGGAGATCGAGGCGCTGCACCTGCCCGCCAACCCGCTCGACGTGCTGGCCCAGCAGATCGTCGCGATGGTGGCGATGGACGTCTGGACGGTCGACGACCTGGCCCGGCTGGTGCGCCGCTCCGCCCCGTTCGCCGGGCTCACCGACGCCGTGCTGGAGTCCGTCCTGGACATGCTCAGCGGGCGGTACCCCTCCGACGAGTTCGCCGAACTGCGGCCCCGGCTGGTCTGGGACCGGGCGGCCGGCACCCTGACCGGCCGCCGCAACGCCCAACGGCTCGCGGTGACCAGCGGTGGCACGATCCCCGACCGCGGCCTGTACGGCGTCTTCCTGGCCGGCGAGGGTGAGGGCCGCCGGGTCGGCGAGCTCGACGAGGAGATGGTCTACGAGTCGCGGATCGGCGACATCTTCGCGCTCGGCACCAGCAGCTGGCGGATCGAGCAGATCACCCACGACCGGGTGCTGGTCACCCCGGCCCCCGGCCAGCCCGCACGGCTGCCGTTCTGGAAGGGCGACACCCTCGGCCGGCCCGCCGAACTCGGCCGGGCGGTCGGCGGATTCATCCGCGAGGTGTCCCGGCTGGGCCCCGAGCGGGCCCGGGAGCGGGTCCGGCAGGCCGGGCTGGACGAGTGGGCGACCGACAACCTGGTCACCTACCTGGCCGAGCAGGCCGAGGCGACCGGGAAGCTGCCCACCGACCGGCAACTCGTGGTGGAGCGGTTCCGTGACGAACTGGGCGACTGGCAGGTGGTCGTCCACTCCCCCTTCGGCTCACCGGTGCACGCCCCGTGGGCGTTGGTGGTCTCGGCCCGGCTGCGCGAGCGGTTCGGGGTGGACGTGCAGGCGATGCACGCTGATGACGGACTGGTCTTCCGGCTGCCCGACACCGGCTGGGAGGGCGACGGGGACGGCCCGGCGATCGACGGCGCGGCCGCGCGCGACGAGTTGCTGGAACTGCTCTTCCCCGACCCGCAGGACATCGCGCAGGCCGTCACCGCCCAGCTCGGCGGCTCCGCGCTGTTCGCCTCCCGGTTCCGCGAGTGCGCCGGCCGCGCCCTGCTGCTGCCCCGCCGCAGGCCCGACCGGCGCCAGGCGCTGTGGCAGCAGCGACAACGGTCCGCGCAGCTGCTCGAGGTGGCCAGCCAGTACCCCAGCTTCCCGATCGTGCTCGAGGCGGTGCGGGAGTGCGTCACCGACGTCTTCGACGTCCCGGCCCTGGTCGACCTGCTGGAGGGCGTCCGGTCCCGGCAGGTCACCACGGTCGTGGTCGACACGCCGCGGGCCTCCCCGTTCGCCTCCTCACTGCTGTTCGGGTACATCGCCCAGTTCCTCTACGAGGGGGACACCCCGCTCGCCGAGCGACGGGCGGCGGCGCTGGCGCTCGACCCGTCGCTGCTGGCCGACCTGCTCGGCACCGCGGAGGGCCTGTCGCTGGCCGACCTGCTCGACCCGGACGCCCTCACCCGCACCGAGGCCGAACTGCAGCACCGCGCCGAGTCCCGACGCGCCCGGGACGCCGACGAGCTGACCGACGTGCTGCGCGCCGTCGGGCCGCTGACCAGCCAGGCCCTGGCCGAGCGCTGCGCCGACCCGGCCGCCGTGCCGGGCTGGCTGGCGAGGCTCGCCGAGGAGCGCCGGGTGGTGGAGATCCACCTGCTCGGCACCCCGCGCTGGGCGGCGGTCGAGGATGCCGGACGGCTGCGGGACGCGCTCGGGGTCACCCTGCCGCCGGGGGTGCCGGAGGCCTTCCTGGCCCCGGTCGACGACCCGCTGGGTGAGCTGGCGCTTCGCTATGCCCGCACCCACGCCCCGTTCACCGGCGGCGAGCTGGCGGCCGCGCTGGGCCTGGCGCCCGCTGTGGCCAGGGACGTGGTGCGCCGACTGGCCGCTGCCGGGCGGCTGGTGGAGGGCGACCTGCGTCCGGCCGGGTGGGAGCCGGTCGGCGGGGCGGCGCACGGCGGCCCGCTGTACTGCGATGCCCGGGTGCTGCAGGTGCTGCGGCGGCGATCGGTCGCGGCGCTGCGCGACGCGGTCGAGCCGGTCTCGACCCGTGACTTCGCCCGCTTCCTGCCCAGCTGGCAGAACCTCGGTGAGCTGTCCGGCGTCGACGGGGTGCTGCGGGCGGTCGAGCAGCTGGCCGGGGTCCAGTTGCCGGCCAGCGCGCTGGAGTCGCTGGTCCTGCCCGCCCGCGTGCCCGGCTACCGGCCCGGCCTGCTGGACGAGCTGACCGCCGGCGGAGACGTGGTCTGGCAGGGTCACGGCGGCCTGGCCGGCGGGGACGGCTGGGTGTCGCTGCACCCGGCCGACGGCGCCGAGAGCACCCTCGCAGCGGGCGACGCTTCGCAACTGAGCCAGACCGCCGCCCTGGTCTGGGAGGTGCTGGCCGGCGGCGGTGGCTACTTCTTCCGGGCCCTGTCGGAGCAGACCGGGATCAACGACGACCCGGTGCTCACCGAGGCGCTGTGGGAGCTGGTCTGGGCCGGCCTGGCCACCAACGACACGCTCGCCCCGCTGCGGGCGCTGCTGGGCAGCGCGACCACGGCCCACCGCTCCCGGCCGGCCGCACCGCGAGGGCGCTACGGCC
>JAEZHJ010000140.1 GCA_023436925.1 Actinomycetes bacterium | reverse complement strand
AGTTGCGCGGCGACCGCCCCGTTGTCGGCGGTCAGCCACTGGACGGCCTCGGCGACCCGCTGGCGGTCACCCGGGCTGGCTGCGTCCATGTGCCAGTCGAGCGCGCGCCCCTCCTTGTGCTCGGAGGTGCCACCGACGTGGCAGCCGCGGGAGATCCCCCACGACGCTCCGCCCCACCGCTGGACGAGCAGGTTGAGCAGCGCGACCGTCCCCGGCTTGGCGGCGGGGGAGCAGGTGCTCTGCGGCTGGTAGGCGGGCCGGGCGACGGCCACGGTCGAGACGTCGGTGTCGCCGGGATCGGCCCACGCCGTAGTGCTGCCGCAAGCCACGAGGGCGGCGGCAAGGAGGATCATCGACCAACGTCTCACGAGAGCTCCTCAGCCTCGCCAGCCACGCTACGCCTGCCGGACAAGGCCTTCCAGAGCTGGAAGCTGAGGATTCGCCGGGGGAGGTTCAGCTCCGGTAGGCTGGCTCCTTGGCTGTGGACCCGCGTCTGCGGCCGCAATTACGCCCTCCTGCTACGGGAAGCGCCCGTAGCCGATCTAGACCAGAGGAGGTGGAGTTCGCGTATGCGCAAATACGAAGTCATGGTCATCATCGACCCCGACGTCGACGACCGCCAGGTGAATGGCCTGCTGGAGAAGCCGCTGGCGGCTTTCACGAAGGCCGGTGGCACTGTCGACAACCTGGACATCTGGGGCCGGCGCCGGCTCGCCTACGACATCCGCAAGAAGTCCGAAGGCATCTACGCCGTCATCAACCTCACCGCTGATCCCGCCGTCGTGAAGGAACTGGATCGCCAGTTCACCCTGAACGAGCAGATCATGCGGACGAAGGTCATCCGCCCGGACACCCACTGACCGATAGCTGGGCCTGTCCAAACGTCAGGGCAACCTGACAGGCTTGGGCCCAGCAGACGTCCGAATCTCCGAAAGACACACCATGGCTGGCGAAACCATCATCACCCTCGTCGGGAACCTGACCGCTGACCCCGAACTGCGCTTCACCCCGTCGGGGGCGCCCGTGGCGAACTTCACCGTCGCCTCGACGCCGCGCACGTTCGACCGGCAGGCGAACGAGTGGAAAGACGGCGACGCCATGTTCCTCAACTGCGCCGTCTGGCGTCAGGCTGCCGAGAACGTCGCCGAGTCCCTCACCAAGGGGATGCGCGTGATCGTCCAGGGCCGCCTGCGCTCCCGCACCTACGAGACCCGTGAGGGCGAGAAGCGGACGGTGTTCGAGGTGGACGTCGAGGAGATCGGTCCCGCGCTCAAGTACGCCACGGCCAAGGTCACCCGGACTTCCGGGGGCGGCGGCAACTACGGCGGAGGATCCTCCTCCGGCGGCTCCAACTGGGGCAACAGTTCCGGCGGCTCGAGCGAGCGGTCCGGCGGCGCCGACCCCTGGGCCCAGGCCCAGAGCGACGAGCCCCCGTTCTGATCGCACTGCCTCTCACCTGCCCGGGTCACTGACTGCAGGGCCAGGCACATTCCGGCTCCGGCCGGGCTTTCGAAACCAAGGAGAGCACCACAATGGCCTCGTCACAGCGCAAGCCTGTGAACAAGAAGAAGATCGTGCCGGCGAAGTCGATTCGCATCGGCCACATTGACTACAAGGACACCGCCACGCTGCGGAAGTTCATCTCCGAGCGCGGCAAGATCCGCGCCCGTCGCGTCACCGGCCTGTCGGTGCAGGAGCAGCGCAAGGTCGCCATCGCGGTGAAGAACGCCCGCGAGGTCGCCCTGCTGCCCTACGCCTCGACCGCTCGCTGAGAAAGGGAGGGACCACCATGAAGTTGATCCTGACCGCCCCGGTCGAGCACGTCGGCGTCCCCGGTGACATCGTCGAGGTGAAGGACGGCTACGGCCGCAACTACCTCCTGCCCCGCGGGTTCGCCATCAGCTGGACCAAGGGTGCCGAGAAGCAGATCGAGGGGATCAAGCGGGCCCGTGACGCCCGCGAGATCCGCTCTGTCGAGCACGCCAAGGAGGTGCGCTCCCAGCTGGAGGCGCTCTCCGTCACCCTGCCGGCCCAGGCCGGCAGCACCGGCAAGCTCTTCGGTGCCGTCACCGCGGCCGACATCGTCGTCGCGGTGAAGAAGGCCGGCGGCCCGGCGCTCGACAAGCGCGCCATCGAGATCGCCAAGCCGATCAAGACCGTCGGCGACCACGTCGTCGGCATCAAGCTGACCTCCGGTGTGGTCGCCCACATCACGGTCGGCGTCACTGCCGCCTGAGCGACTCAAAGACCAGCGCCGGCCACCTCGGGGTGGCCGGCGCTGTCGCGTCCCCGGGGCCTGCCTACCTGACCGCCGTGTCGGCCAGTGCCGAGTAGGCCCGGCGGATGTGGGCCTCCATGGCGGCCGCGGCGGCCTCCGGGTCGCCGGTGGCGATCGCCGCCAGGACCCGTTCGTGCTCCTCGATCAGGGTGAGCCGGAAGCTCGGCCAGTCGTCCATCTGGACCGACGCGGTCCGGATCGGCTCCCGCACCGCCTCCCGGATCGCCACCGTGAGGTCGGCGACCAGGTCGTTGCGGCCGGCCCGGGCAAGCAGGACGTGGAACTCGGTGTCGAGGGCGTTGAACTCGTCGATGGTGGTCGCCTCGCGCATCGCGGCGACGGTGGCGGTCAGGCCCTGCAGGGTGCGGTCGTTGACCTGGCGGGCGGCGATCGCGGCGGAGGAGCGCTCCAGCGCGACCCTGGTCTCGGTCAGCTCGCCGATCCCGGAGCCGTGGATGGCCAGATGCAGTCGGAAGATCCGTGCCAGGGCGTCGCCCTGCGTCGGGGTCAACCGGGTGCCGCCGCCGCGTCCGGTGCTGGCGGTGATCAGGCCCTGGGTCTCCAGCACCCGCATCGCCTCCCGGACCGCAGACCGGCCGACGTTGAGCTGGGCAGCCAGATCCCGCTCCGGAGGCAGCAGTTCCCCCTTGCGGTACGAGCCATCGAGGATGCCGGCCTCGATGTGGCGCAGTACCACCTGGTAGGCGCGACGCGACTCGGTCGCGGGTGCGGTGTCCATGTCGCCATTCTGCCCTCCGGGGGCCGCGTCGTGTCGCAAAGCCCGAAGTAATGCGACGGTGATTGCGCATAAATCAAAACCGCTTGACGCCGGCGCCGGCGGCACCTACGGTCCCACATATGGTCTGACCAAACGACCATCGGTTCACCACAACGAGGCGGTGGCCGGGTTCCCGGAAGGGGGTGCGCGTGAGCGACTCTGCCAACGGCCCACGGGTTGCGCTATTCGCGACCTGCGTCAACGACATGATGTTCGCCGAGACGCCAAAGGCTGTCGTGGCGGTCCTGGAGCGGCTGGGCTGCACCGTCGAGTTCCCGATGGAGCAGACCTGCTGTGGCCAGATGTTCACCAACACCGGCTATTACGACGCCGCGCTACCGGCGGTGCGGGCCTACCTGGACGCCTTCGAGGGCTACGACTACATCGTCGCCCCGTCCGGCTCCTGCACCGGCTCGGTGCGCCACCAGCACCCGATGCTCGCCCGCCACGCCGGCGATGAGCGGCTGATCGAGCGGGTGGACGCGATCGTCACCAAGACCTACGACTTCAGCGAGTTCCTGGTCGACGTGCTGGGCGTCACCGACGTCGGCGGCTACTTCCCGCACCGCGTGGTGTACCACCCCACCTGCCACTCCGTCCGGGTCGCCAAGGTCGGCGACCGTCCGATGCAGCTGCTGCGTGCGGTGAAGGGCATCCAGGTGCTCGAGCTGAACGACTCCGACCAGTGCTGCGGCTTCGGCGGGACGTTCTCGATCAAGAACCCCGACGTCTCGGTGGCGATGGGCGCCGACAAGGCCCGCAATGTCATCGACTCCGGCGCGGAGTACCTGGTCACCGGCGACAACTCGTGCCTGATGCACATCGGCGGACTGCTTCACCGCCAGAACGCGGGGGTAAAGCCGATCCACCTGGCCGAGATCCTCGCCCAGACCGAAGGAGCCCTGCGGTGACTGCAACCGACTCCCAGCGCCGCACCCCGGCGCCTCCTCCCGGCACCTTCATCGGGATGCCGTCCTTCCCCAAGAACGCCAAGGTCCAGCTGGAGAACACCCAGCTGCGGCGCAACCTCGCCAACGCCACCCGGACGATCCGCAACAAGCGCGTGCTGCGCGCCTCGGAGGTCGCCGAGTGGGAGGAGTTGCGCGCTGCCGGCGCCGCCATCAAGGACCGGATGGGGCGGCACATGGACCGCTACCTGGTCGAGCTGGAGAAGAACCTGACCGCCAACGGCGCCACCGTCCACTGGGCGCGGGACGCCGAGGAGGCCAACCGGATCATCGTCGGGCTGGTCAAGGCCACCGGCGTCGACGAGGTGGTCAAGGTCAAGTCGATGGCCACCCAGGAAATCGACATGAACGAGGCGCTGGAAGAGGCCGGGATCGCCGCCTGGGAGACCGACCTGGCCGAGCTGATCGTCCAGCTGGGCCACGACCGTCCCTCGCACATCCTCGTCCCGGCGATCCACCGCAACCGCTCCGAGGTGCGCGACATCTTCCTGCGGGAGATGCACCTGTACGGCACCCCCGCCCCCGACGACCTCTCCAACGACCCGCCGGTGCTCGCCGCCGCCGCCCGGACCCACCTGCGCGAGAAGTTCCTGCGCGCCAAGGTCGGCATCTCCGGAGGCAACTTCGCGATCGCCGAGACCGGCACGCTGTGCGTGGTGGAGTCCGAGGGCAATGGACGGATGTGCCTCACCCTGCCCGAGACGCTGATCAGCGTGGTCGGGATCGAGAAGGTGCTGCCCACCTTCGCCGACCTCGAGGTCTTCATGCGGCTGCTGCCGCGTTCCTCCACCGGTGAGCGGATGAACCCGTACACCTCGATGTGGACCGGCGTGACCCCGGGCGACGGCCCGCAGACCGTCCACGTGGTGCTGATCGACAACGGCCGCACCCGGGTGCTGTCCGACCCGATCGGACGCTCCGCGCTGCGCTGCATCCGGTGTTCGGCGTGCATGAACATCTGCCCGGTCTACGAGCGGGTCGGCGGCCACGCCTACGGCTCGGTCTACCCCGGTCCGATCGGGGCCGTGCTCACCCCCATGCTGCGCGGCATCGAGTCCGACGTCGACAAGTCGCTGCCGTTCGCGTCCAGCCTGTGCGGCGCCTGCGCCGACGTCTGCCCGGTCCAGATCCCGCTGCCCGACCTGCTGGTGCACATGCGCCACAAGGTGGCCGAGAAGAAGCGCCACGAGGCGCGGCCCCACATCGAGCCGATGGTGATGTCCGGCGCCAAGTGGGCCTTCGGCAAGGCCGGCCGGCTGGAGGCCGTCGAAGGGCTCTCCCAGGTCTTCGCCAGGGTCCTGCCCAAGACGACCCACCTGGGACCGTTGCCGTGGCCGGCGTCGCTGTGGACGCGGGCGCGCGACATGAAGATGCCGGAGAAGGAGACCTTCCGCGCCTGGTGGAAGAAGAATCGCGGGCAGGAGGGCTCGAAGTGAGTGCACGTGAGGTGATCCTGGGCCGGATCCGCGAGGCCCTGTCCGACGTCGTCCAGCCGGACCCGGCGCTGGACGTCCCGATCCCGTGGGAGTACGGACGCCCGACCGGGATGCCCGACATCCTGGAGCGCTTCGTCGAGATGGTGGACGACTACAAGGCGGTCGTGCGGCGGGTTCCCGCCGCCGAGGTGCCGGCCGCGATCACCGCGCTGGTGAGCGAGAAGGGGGTCGGCTCGATGGTCGTCCCGGCCGGGGTGGACCCGGCCTGGCGGCAGGCGGTCGAGGCGGCCGGGGCAGTCGTCCGCGAGGACGACCCGCCGCTGACCCACCAGGAGCTCAACGCCATCGAGGGGGTGCTGACCGCATCGGTGGTGAGCATCGCCGAGACCGGGACGATCGTGCTCGACCACGGCCCCGACCAGGGGCGCCGGGCGCTGTCGCTGGTGCCCGACCTGCACCTCTGCGTGGTCCGGGCCGACCAGGTGGTCTCCGACGTCCCCGAGGCGGTCGGACGGCTGGCCGCCTCGATCGGACAGGGCCGTCCGCTGACCTGGATCAGCGGTGGCTCGGCGACCTCCGACATCGAGCTCAACCGGGTCGAGGGAGTGCACGGGCCGCGGACCCTGCTGGTGGTCCTGGCCGAGTAGCCGTGGCGGTCCGCCGGGGCGCCGGGGTTGCTGGTTAGGGTGGCACGGTGAGTCCGTCGTCACGTCCAGATCCCCGTTCGTCCCGGTGGCTCAGCCCCCGGCTGGTCGTCGGCCTGGTGACCGGGCTGGCCCTGCTGGTGGGCGTGGGTGTGTGGGCCGAGGCGCTCGCCGAGCCCGTGGTGCGGGCTGGTGTGCCGACCGGCAGCGTCACGCCACCGGCGGCCAAGCCGACCGCCACGAAGTCATCGGCGTCGCCGTCGCCGACCCCGAGCGGGTCGGCCAAGCCCGGCGGGAAGCCGTCCACGACCCCCAAGCCGAGCGCGAAGCCCACCAAGGCCGCGGGCAAGTTCACGACCTCGAAGGTGGCCCGCAAGCCGGTCAGCGGCACCGGCAAGCAGTACCGGTTCATCGTGAAGGTCCAGTCCTCGACCGGGCTGGACGCCGATGAGGTGGCCGGCCAGGTCGCCGACGTCCTCAACGACCCGCGCAGCTGGGCGGGCAGCGGCACCGTCCGGTTCGCGCTGGTGAAGGACGCCGCCAAGGCCGACTTCACCGTCTTCGTCAGCGACCCGCAGGTCGCCGACGCCAAGTGCGGCAAGGACGCGTTCGTGTGCGTCCGCGGCAAGAAGGTCGTACTCGGCGCGGCCGGCTGGAAGAGTCCCGCGGCCAGCTACGGCGAGGACGTCACCGGGTTCCGGCGCTACCTGGTCAACAACGCGGTCGGCAGGTTCCTGGGCGAGGACAAGGCCTCCTGCAAGAAGGCCGGCCGGCCGGCTCCCGTGATGGCCTCGCAGACCGGTGACCTGAAGGGCTGCACTCCCAACCCGTGGGTGTTCAGCTGAGGCCGGCCCGAGCCGGCGGCAGGTCCTAGTCGGCTACCCGCGGCAGGTCGCCGGTGGTCTGCTCGGCGGGCGACTGCGGCGCGACGCTGGTGCCGGGCAGCCGGATGGTGAACTCGGCTCCGCCGCCCGGGGCGACCCCGGCCTTCACCCAGCCGCCGTGCGACTTGATCGTCTGCGCCACGATCGACAGCCCCAGGCCGGAGCCGGGCGTCGTCCGCGCGGTCGAGGCACGGTAGAAGCGGTCGAAGACGTGCGGCAGGTCCTCCTCGTTGATGCCCGGGCCCTGGTCGGCGATCCGCAGCCGGTCGCCCTCCAGGTGGACCTCGATAGTGCCCCCGGGCGGGGAGAACTTCACCGCGTTGTCGAGCAGGTTCGTGACGGCGCGCTCCAGGCTCTCCGGCTCCCCGACCAGGTACAGCGGGTCGAGCCGGACGTCGAAGTTCAGCCCGGGGCCGCGCCGCTTCGCCCGGGCGACCGCGTGTTCCACGACGTCGCGCAGGTCGATCGGCTCCGGGGCCGGAGCGACCGTGTCCTCCCTGGAGAGGTGGACGAGGTCGCCGATCAGCGTGGTGAACTCGCCCAGCTGGGCGGCGATATCACGCAGGATCTCGCCGCGGGCGCCGGGCGGCAACATCCCCTGCCGCTCGTCGGCGACCAGCAGCTCGACATTGGTACGCAGCGAGGTGAGCGGGGTGCGCAGCTCGTGGCCGGCGTCGGCGATCAGCCGGCGCTGCCGCTCCCGGGAGTTGGCCAGGTTGCGCATCATCGCGTTGAAGGAGCGCGACAGGTCGGTGAGCTCGTCCATCCCGCCCAGCTCGAGCGGGGCGAGCACGTCGGTCTCGGTGACCCGGGTGACGGCGTCGGTGAGCCGCTGGATCGGTTCCAGGCCGGACCGGGCGATCACCCAGCCGGTGGCGCCGGCGACCAGGGCGGCCGCCAGGCCGAAGGTCATCAGCGAGAAGGCGAGGATGCGCAGGATCTGGTTCGTCGGGCCGAGCGGACGGCCGAGCACCAGCGCGTAGTTGTGGATCCCGTCGGAGACCGGCACGGCGACGATCCGGTACGGCTCCCCGGCGGTGTCGACGCCGGAGCGCGCCGACGACCCGGTCTGGGTGCGGGCCACCGCGATCTCCTTGGCGGTGGTCACCAGCAGTTCGCCGTTGCTGCCCGGCGGACGCTGGGTCCGGTGGTCGGAGCTCACCACGAGCAGGGTCACGTTCGCGGTCTGCAGGGCGTCCTGGTTGAGTCCGCCCATGCCCTCGATGTCGCTGGCGATCCAGTCACTGGTGACCGCGGCGACCTCGATCAGCTCCTGGTCGAGCTGGTCGTAGATGGCGAGGTTCGTGATGATGTACGCGGCCACGCCCGTGATCGCCACCGCCCCGGCGACGGCCGCCGAGACGAGGAAGGCGAGCCGGTCGTGAAGCGGCCGGTTGGTGACCGAGAGTAGTGAGCGGAGCCAGCGGGTCACGGTGGGGTCTCGCGCAGCACGTAGCCGATGCCACGCACTGTGTGGATCAGGCGGGACTCACCCTCCCCCTCGGTCTTGCGGCGCAGGTAGCCGATGTAGACCTCGAGGGAGTTGGCGGTGGTCGGGAAGTCGAAGCCCCAGACCTCGTTCAGCAGCCAGCTGCGCTCCAGCACCCGGCGGGGGTTCTCCAGGAAGGTCTGCAGCAGCGCGAACTCGGTGCGGGTGAGGCTGATCCGGCGTCCGCCGCGCTGCACCTCCCTGGTCTGCAGGTCGAGGGAGAGGTCGGCGAAGGCGAGCAGCTCCGAGCCCGGCTCCTCCGAGCTGGACGGGCGGGCGGAGCGGCGGGTCAGGGCCCGCAGTCGCGCCAGCAACTCCTCGAACGAGAAGGGCTTGGCCATGTAGTCGTCGGCCCCGGCGTCCAGACCGTCCACCCGGTCACCGACCGCGTCACGCGCGGTCAGGACGAGGATCGGTACATCGTTGCCGCCGGAGCGAAGCGAACGGGTGGTTTCCAGGCCATCCAGTCGCGGCATCATCACATCCATAATCACTGCGTCGGGTCGCATGGCGGACAGCTTCGCCAGCGCCTCGACACCGTCCACGGCGGTCGTCACCTCATACCCCGAGTAGTGAAGAGAGCGCGCCAAGGAGTCGCGGACCGCCTGGTCGTCGTCCACAACAAGGATATGCATACCCCAAGACTGCCATGTTGACCGGGCCGGGCGCTGCCCAGCCCGGCCCGTATCAGCCGATCGGGGTGGAGAACTCCCGCACCTGCTCGAGCAGTTCGGGCATCGCGGCCTCGATCGAGGACAGCGTGTCGGCGAAGCCGGCGGCGCTGCCGTACCAGGGATCGGGTACCCCTGAGCCCGGTTCGGCGTCCGGGTCGAAGTCGGTCAATAGCCGCAGGTTCGTCGCGTCGGGTGCCAGCCGGCGGATCCGGTCGAGGTGGATCTCCTCCATCGCCACCACCAGTGCGGCCCCCCGCACCTCGTCGGCGGTGATCCGGTGGGCGGTGTGCACTCCCAGCGGGTAGCCGGCACGACGCAGGACGGCGACCGCGCGCGGGTCCATCGGGTTGCCCTCCTCCTCGGAGCTGACGCCGGCGCTGGTGAAGACCGCGTCCACGCCGCTGCGGGCGGCCCACTCCCGGGCGACCACTTCGGCCATCGGCGAGCGGCAGATATTGCCCCAGCAGACGAAGATCACGTTCGCAGCGGTCACCGGTGGTCCGTCCCGCGCTTGCCGAGGAAGGCGTTGAGCAGGAAGCTCACCACGGACACGATCAGGGCGCCGAGGAAGGCCGAGCCCCAGTCGTCGACGTGCCAGTCCAGGCCGAGCTCGCCGGCCAGCCATGACACCAGCATCAGCAGCACGGCGTTGATGACCAGCAGGAACAACCCCAGGGTGAGGAAGACGAGCGGTCCGGTGACGATCCGGAACAGCGGCTTGACGATGCTGTTCACCACGCCGAAGATCGCCGCCACCGCGAGCAGGGTGAGCACCTGGGTCTCGGCCTGCGCATTGACCACAGTGATTCCCGGCAGTAGCCAGGTCGCCACGGCCAGGGCGAGACCGCTGGCGAGGAAGCGAAGCAGCATGGTTCCATGCTGGCACGGCAGCCGGTCCGCGGCGACGGGCAGGGGGCGGGACGAGACTGGACGGTGAGCGGCAGCGGCGACCGGACGGGTCGCCGACATGACAGAGTGGCCCTGTTCTACCGCGCGAAAGGGTCCTCCGTGAGCATCAGCCTGACCGGCCGGCACTTCCTCAAGGAACTCGACTACAGCCCCGCCGAGTGGCGGCACCTGCTCGACCTGACCGGCGAGCTCAAGACCTCGCGCCGCGAGGGCCGCGAGGTGCAGCACCTCAGCGGGATGAACATCGCGCTGATCTTCGAGAAGACGTCGACCCGCACCCGGTCGGCCTTCGAGGTGGCCGCCCACCACCAGGGCGCGCACGTCACCCAGATGGACGGGAACTCGTCGCAGTTGGGCCACAAGGAGTCCCCGGCCGACACGGCGCGGGTGCTGTCGCGGCTCTACCAGGGCATCGAGTACCGCGGCGCCCACCAGGCGACGGTGGAGCAGCTCGCTGCGTACTCCGCGGTGCCGGTGTGGAACGGGCTGACCGACCAGTGGCACCCCACCCAGAGCCTGTGCGACATGTTCACGATGCGTGAGGCCGGCGGCCGCGAGGACCGGGAGACCTCGTTCGCCTATGTCGGGGACGCCCGGTTCAACGTCGGCTGCTCGCTGCTGGTCGGTGGCGCGCTGCTGGGGATGGACGTGCGGATGATCGCCCCCCGCAAGCTGCTGCCGCCGGACTGGGTGGTGGAGCGGGCGCGCGCCGTGGCGGAGCAGACCGGCGCCCGGATCACCCTCACCGAGGACCTGGACGGGGTGAAGGGCTGCCAGTTCATCCACACCGACATCTGGGTGTCGATGGGGGAGCCGGAGAGTGTTTGGACCGAGCGCATCCTGCTCTTGCAGGACTACCAGGTGAACACCGCGCTGCTGGAGCGGACGGGGGTGTCCGACGTGAAGTTCATGCACTGCCTGCCGGCCTACCACAACCGGGAGACCACGGTCGGGGAGCAGGTCTTCCAGCAGTTCGGCCTGCCCGAGCTCGAGGTGACCGACGAGGTGTTCGAGTCCGAGGCGTCCATCGTCTTCGACCAGGCCGAGAACCGGATGCACTCGATCAAGGCGATCATGGTCGCCACCCTGACCTGAGAGGTGCGGACTCGATAGGTTGTCCGCCATGACCTCGCCAGTGACGCCGGCCGCCCGCACGCTCGACCCGGCGGTGGCCCCGCCGCTGAACTGGGGCATCCTGGCTCCCGGCGGGATCGCCGGCAACTTCGTCCAGGCCGCCCTCCGGTTCACCCGGCAGCGCTTCGTCGCCGCCGGCTCCCGCTCGCTGCAACGGGCCCAGGCCTTCGCCGACCGGTTCGACATCCCCAAGGCGTACGGCTCCTATGAGGACCTGGTGGCCGACCCCGAGGTGGACGCGGTCTACGTCGCCTCCCCGCACAGCGAGCACCACGCCCACGCCCTGCTGGCGATCGCCGCAGGCAAGCACGTCCTGGTGGAGAAGTCCTTCACCCGCAACGCTGCCGAGGCGCGCGAGGTGGTCGAGGCCGCCCGCGGCGCCGGTGTCACCGCCATGGAGGCGATGTGGACCAGGTTCATGCCGCGGGCCGATGTGGTGCGGCAGTTGCTGGCCGACGGCGCGCTGGGTGAGCTGGACACGGTCCTGGCCGACCACGGCCAGGCGCTGACCCACGTGCGGCGGCTGGTCGACCCGGATCTGGCCGGCGGTGCACTGCTCGACCTCGGCATCTACCCGGTGTCCTACGCGGTCTTCGCGCTCGGGCTGCCGGGCCGGGTCCAGGCGATCGGCGACCTCACCCCGGACGGGGTCGACCGCCAGATCGCCATCGTGCTGGACCGGTTCGCCGACCACCCCCACGCCCGCGCCGTGCTGCACACCACGCTGGCCGCCGCCACCCCGACCACGGCGTCCATCAGCGGCTCGGCGGCGCGGATCGAGCTCGACGGCCCGTTCTACACCCCGGGCCCGGTCCGGCTGGTCCGCGGGGCCGAGGCGGCGACCTGGCCGGGTGAGGCGCTGTCCGGTGGGGAGGGGATGTGCTACGAGGCCGCCCACTTCGCCCAGCTGGTCGCCGACGGGCACCGCGAGTCGCCCCTGCTGCCGCTGGACGAGACGGTGGCGATCATGGCGGTGATGGACGAGATTCGCGCCCAGGTGGGCGTCCGATACCCCGGCGAGTAGGGGTTCTGCACCGGCCGGGTGCAACGTAACCCGGCCGGGGCGCGTGGCGAAGGGCATGACAACCTGTGAGGGGGTCTGGGTGAGCGACCCAGTGGTCGAGGCGGTGCCGATGACCTTCGAGCACTTCGTCGCGACCCGGTCGGTGTCCCTGCTGCGGTTCGCCTACCTGGTGACCCGCAACCGCGAGGACGCCCATGACGCGGTCCAGGACGCCCTGGCCGGACTCTTCCCGCGCTGGGCCCAGGTGGCCCGGCGGGGCGGCGTCGACGCCTATGTGCGCCGCTCGATCGTCAACGCGCACGTCTCCCGCTGGCGCAAGGTCCGCCGGCTGGTGCCGGTCGACGAGCCGGCCCTGCTGTCGCGGGCGCCGGTCGCCGAGGACCCGGCCGGCCGGGTGGTGGACGCCGAGGAGGCGCTGCGGCTGTGCGGGGAACTGCCCCCGCTGCAGCGGGCCGCCGTGGTGCTGCGGTTCTACGAGGACCGCAGCTTCGCCGAGATCGCCGACATCCTCGGCTGTCAGGAACCGACCGCACGCTCCCACGTCCATCGCGCCCTGGTCGCGCTGCGGGCCCGGCTGGCGAAGGAGGGTGAGGATGCCTGAGGACTTCTCGGCCGAGGAACGCGCCTTCCGCGAGGCGCTGCGCGGCGCCGCGGAGGCCGAGCCCTTCCGCCCCCTGGACGGCAACGACTTCGTCCGCCGCCCCGCCACCCGGCTCGCCCGGTGGCCGCTGGCCGCCGCAGCGGCAGCCGTGGTCGCCGTGACCGGCCTGTTCGGCGCAGTACTGCCGGGCCTGCAGGGTCAGTCGGCCAATCCCGCGGCACCGGCGCCGAAGGAGCAGGCGGACGCCGGCGGAGGGATCGAGGCGAACTCCGAGATGGCTCCCGCATCCACCGGACCGGCAGCCGCCCCCGAGCCGCTGGCCGGCTTCCGGTGGGAGTCCTACCGGGACGTGGTGGTCCAGGTCCCGCAGGACTGGGGGTACGGGTTCGCGCCCACCAGCGCCTGGTGCCTGAGCGAGGACTGGCCCGAAGTCCCCTACGTCGACGTCGACCGGGGCAGCCAGGCGGTCGCGGCGGTCCTGTGCGAGGGCGTGATGCCGACCGACCGGCTGCGTCCGCACCTGGTCTTCTCCGCGCCCGACGCGATCCCCGGCGAGTCGCTGCCGGACGGCTGGAGTTACCACACCCGGACGCTGGGCTCGGTGGCCCTCACCGTCCTGACCGACGACGCCGGCGCCGACCTCGCCCGGCAGATCCTCGACTCCGCCGTGCAGCAGCCGGTCGACAACAACGGCTGTCCGGCCACCGTGCCGATCGGCGAGGAGGGCGCCCTGGATCCGGTGACCGGCGCCCCGCTCGCGGTCTGCCTCTACGACTCCGACCTCCCCGGTGACCTGGCCCTGCGTGCCTCGGTGCGGCTGGACGGCGAGCAGGCACAGACGGCCTGGCAGGCGATCGCCGCCGCTCCCGACGGCGGGGGCCCCGAGGCCTCCGCGCCGAGCTGCGAACAGCCGTCCCCCGGCCCGGACGGGTCGTCGGGAACGGTCGGCTTCGTGCTGGTGGAGGGCGTGCCGAACCGGTTCGACTTCGACGGCTGCACCGGCAACGGCCTGGCTGACGCCTCGGCCCCGTCCGGCAGCCGCGAGGTCACCGCCGGGCTGTGCCGGGCCCTGCTGGTGCCGCCGCTGTGGGTCGGCACGGCCTTCGGTCCGGCCGCCGACACCTGCCTGGCGGCGGTGCCCCGTCCCTGATCAGCGACCGCAGACCTGGCGCAGCCAGGCCAGCGAGTCGTCGTCGTCCAGCCACTGGTGGGACTGCCAGCCGAAGCGGGCCGCGCCGGCGACATTGGCGGGTCGGTCGTCGATGAACGCGATGCCGGACGGTTCCACGCCGAGTTCGTCGGTCACCACGCGGTAGATCTCGGGGTCGGGCTTGACCATCCCCAACTCCCCGGAAATGAACAGCCGCTCGACCAGCGGGTACCAGTCGCTCGCCTCGGCCGCCGGACGCAGCGCCGCCGGGGCGTTGCTCACGATGACGAGCCGCTCGTCCCAGCCCGACACCGTCTCCAGCAGCCGTACCGCCGAGGGCCGGAACCGGCACCACAGCGCCATGTCGTAATGGGCCAGGTGGTCGATGAGTTCGGGGGTGGGATCGACACCGACGGCGGCCAGCAGCGGCCCGTAGTAGTCGGCCGGCGGGTCGCCCCGGTCCAGACCGACCCGTCCGGTCCAGTAGGCCGCCTCGTAGGCCGCCGGCTCGACGCCCAGCAGGGCGGCCGGGCCGCTGAACAGGTCGGCGGGCCAGGACAGGACACCACCCAGGTCAAGGACTACGACATCGGTCACGCCCGAACCGTACCGAGACCGGGTCGCGGGCCGGAAACCGGCCGCTGGAGCTGTCCCCCGCAGGGGTCTGTTCCGGTGGGGTCCCACCGGCGTAGCGTCACCCCCAGCGGTTCGCCGATCACCCCGAAAGGACCACCATGGACCCTGCCACCACCGCCCTCGTCCTGATCGAGTTCCAGAACGACTTCACCTCCGAGGGGGGCTCGCTGCACGCCGCTGTCGCGGAGTGCATGGCCACCACGGGCATGCTCGGCAAAGCCGCCGAGGCCCTCCACGCCGCCCGCCACGCCGGCGTCACCGTCGTCCACTCGCCGATCGAATTCGCGCCCGGGTACGGCGAGATCACCAGCCACCCCTACGGCATCCTGAAGGGGGTCGTCGACACCAACTCCTTCGTGAAGGGAAGTTGGGGCGCAGAGATCGTCGAGGACGTTGCTCCCGTGGACGGCGACATCGTCATCGAGGGCAAGCGGGGCCTGGACGCCTTCGGGTCGACCAACCTCGACTTCATCCTGCGCTCCAAGGGCATCAAGACGATCGTGCTGGGCGGCTTCCTGACCAACTGCTGCGTCGAGTCGACGATGCGGTCGGCCTACGAGCGCGGCTACGAGGTGATCACGCTGACCGACGCCGTGGCGGCCACCTCGGCGGCCGAGCACGAGAACGCGATCAGCTACGACTACCCGATGTTCTCCAAGCCGGTGACAGTGGCCGACTTCGTCGAGTCGCTGGCCGGCGCGGAGGTGCTGGACGGCTCGCGGGTGTACTGAGGCCGGGCCAGCACCAGCCAGGTCGCGGCGACGATGCTGACCACGAACAGCGGATCGCCGAGTTGATCGGCGCCCAGTTCGGCCCAACTGGCGGTGTCGAACTGGGTGCCGGTCGCCCGCGCCAGCGCGACGAAGGCCACGTTGGTGACGGCGAACAGCGAGTTCGCCAGGAACAGCAGCACCCGGGTCGGTTGCGGGAAGTGCCGGGAACCGGTCCGGGTGAACTGCGCATCGGTCAGCGCCCGCCAGGTCAGGCCGAACAGGATCACCATCGGGGCGCTGAACACCAGCACCGCCGAGGCGGGATCGGCCAGCACACCGCGGTGGGGGTAGAGCACCGCGAGCAGCAGGACGGTCAGCACGCCGACAGCCCGACGGCGGGTCAGCGTCCGGCGCAGTGCCATCACCAGACCGGCGGTGAGCGCCGCCAGGCCCGCCAGCACCCCGATCGCCTGCGGCGTCCGGTCGTGCAGGAAACCGGCCGAGGCGAGCAGGCCGAACGCGTCCAGGCCGACTGCCGCGGCGAAGGCCACCAACACCCCGGCCTCGGCCAGCCTGCCGGCCCGGCTCGCCCGCCAGGCGAAGCCGAGTGCCGCCAGCCCGATCAGGCCGCGCCACACCGCGCCCGTGTTGCCGTCCAGGAAGCCGTACCACAGCGCATCGAAGCCCTCGGCCAGCCCGCCCTGCCCGAGCCCGAACAACGGCAACAGGGCGCGCAGCGTGGCCAGCGGCACGATCAGCAAGGTGAGCCCCGCCATCGCGGTCGCCAGCGGGTACAGCCAGGCGCTCCACGGCGCGGGGTAGGCCTCCGGTGCGTCGGGGACAGCGCGTCCCGCCAACCTGAGCACGGTTGCGAGCAGAGCCGCCGTGACCAACACAGCGACGAGCCCGCCCGCCAGCGCCTCCGGCGCGAGCCCACCGCCGGTGAGGTCGACGACGGTGGACACCGTGAACCAGAGGGTCACCACTGCGGCGCCGGTCCAGAACAGCACCCGCCCCACCGGCCGGGAAGCGGTCGCCTCGGCGGCGGTGACGACGATCTGGGCCGGGGCCGCCCCGGCCACCACGATGGCCGGCACGGCGAGCAGTTGCAGGCTGGTGAGCGTCCCGATGATCGACACCGGACGCAGGTCGGCGTCCAGCACCGCGTAGCCGTCACCCAGCCACGGTGACAGCATCGCCACACCGACCAGGCAGGTCACCACGAGGAACTCCCACCAGGCGTACTGCCGGCGGGCTCGCAGCAGCGTGAAGACGAGCAGCGCGGCGTAGGAGCCCAGCGACCCCAGCACCAGCACAGGGTTGTTGAAGGCGGGCGCGACGAAGAAGATCGTCGCGGTCGCGCCGACGAGGAACAGGGCGATCCGAAGCCACCAGGAGGTGTGCAGCGCGGCGGTGTGGGCCAGCGAGAAGGAGAAGATCAGCCCGACCAGCAGCACCGGGACGACCACGGTCGGCAGGGTCTGGTCGGACGCCGGCGAGGCGGACAACTCCCCGGCCTGCCGCAACGGAACGGCGAAGGTGGCCGCCAGGGTCAGCAGGGCGTACAGCACGAGGGTCGCCGCCCCGATGGCGGCCAGGCCGTCCGGCCAGGTCCGCGGCCGGGGCCGGCCTTCCCGGACCGGCTCGACGAAGGTGATGGTCCACACGTCGCGCAGGGCGGCGAGCAGCTCGGCACCGATCCGCCTCATGGCAGCCTCCC